>DVIN01000016.1 GCA_018711275.1 Candidatus Pullilachnospira intestinigallinarum | reverse complement strand
GGAGATTTCTCATCTCACCAGGAGCAGTCTGCGGCGGGCCTATACCATGGTGCTGCAGGATACCTGGCTGTTTACGGGAACCATTTACGAAAATCTTTCTTATGGAAAAGAGGACGCCACTTTGGAGGAGGTACAGCGGGCCTGTAAGGCGGCGCATATCCACGAGGCTATCATGCAGATGCCAGAAGGGTATGACACAGTTTTGACCGGGGACGGGTCCGGGCTTTCCAAAGGCCAGAAACAGATGCTCACCATCGCCCGCGCCATGCTGCTGGATTCTAAAATGCTGATTCTGGACGAGGCTACCTCCAATGTGGATACCCGGACAGAAGAAAAGATTCAGCAGGCCATGCGGGAACTGATGAAGGGAAAGACCTGTTTTGTGATCGCCCACCGATTGTCCACGATTAAGAATGCGGATCATATCCTGGTGGTGCGCAACGGGGATATCGTGGAGCAGGGAAATCATGAGAGCCTGCTGGAGCAGGGCGGACTGTACGCGAAGCTGTATTATTCGCAGTTTCAGTAGTCCGGGAAATGGGTTGAAAAAGTTCGGCGAATTTTTCAGTGACAGGAATACATACAAAACCCCGGGGAGGGTTTTTCTCTCCCCGGGGTTTTGTCAAACAGATAATTACCCTTCAATCGAAATATGGTTATTCTGTTCCACTGCCTGTTCTTCTTTTTTCGGGACGGTGATTTTCAGAATTCCGTTCTCATATTTTGCTTTGATGTCTTCCTGTGTAACCGTGTCGCCCACATAGAAGCTCCGGCTCATGGCGCCCGCATAGCGCTCCCGGCGGATGTAGCTGCCTTTTTTGTTCTTCTTATCCTTGTCCAGCCCCTTTGAGGCGGAGATGGTAAGATAACCGTTTTCCAGCTGTACGGAAAGTTCCTCTTTTTTGAATCCCGGAAGATCGATATCCATCTCATAGGTATCATCCGTTTCCCGGATATCTGTTTTCATCATATTCTTTGCATGTTTTCCGTATAACGGATTCTTCTTTCCCCAGAAACTGTCAAAAGGAAAATCCATCCAATCATCAAATAAGTTTTCTCCAAATACACTCGGCATCATCATAAGTCATTTCTCCTCTCCTATTTAAAAGTATCCCCGAAGGGAGTTTTTGTCTTTTACAGCCGGACTGCTGTGTCCGGAAGAACGCGGGGGAAGATGTTTCTGCCTAACCCGGAAGTCATCTCCAATTCCCTTCCCCTTTGTTCTACACATACTATAACACCGAGAAAGGAAAATGTAAATATAAAAAACAGAAAAAATGCAAATTAGTGCAAAATATAAAATAAATTCCGATAAAAGACAGATAATTTATGGAGAATTCAAATGAATGGGCGGGATGATAGAAAAAATGAAAAAGAAGGCGGGGAAAATTCGGCGCCGGTATGTACAATTTTTACCGAAGTTCTTCCGGAACTGGCACTGGTATGCGCGGACGCGGGCAGTTATAATGAAACCATAATCGAAAAAACGGAATCAGGAGGGAATATTATGACACTGACACAACTGCATTATCTGATTACCATTGCGGAAACCGGTTCCTTGAACCAGGCGGCGGGAAAGCTGTACGTTTCGCAGCCCTCTCTGACCGGAGCCATGCAGGAGCTGGAAAAGGAACTGGGAATTACCCTGTTTTACCGCAGCGGACGGGGCGTGTCGCTCACTGTGGACGGGGCGGAGTTTCTGCTGTACGCAAAACAGCTTTACGGGCAGTATGAGACAATTCTGGAGAAATACGGAAAGAACGGCTCCCTGCGGAAAAAATTCGGCGTTTCCACCCAGCATTATTCCTTTGCGGTGAAGGCGTTTGTGGATATGGCGAAACAGTTTGATATGTCCAAGTATGAATTTGCCATCCGGGAAACCCGGACGGCGGAGGTGATCCGGGACGTGAGTACCCTGAAAAGTGAGATCGGTGTTTTATATCTGTGCGATTTCAACCGCAGGGAGCTGGAGAAAATGCTGCGGTCGGCGGGCCTGGTGTTTCATCACCTGATTGACTGTCAGGCCTATGTGTATCTCTGGAAGCATCATCCGCTGGCCGGGGAGGCTTCCATCCGTCTGGAACAACTGGAACCCTATCCCTGCCTGACCTTTGAGCAGGGGGAGGACAGCTCCTTTTATCTGGCGGAGGAGATTCTGGCGGATAAGGAATATCCCCGGATGATCCGGGCCAATGACCGCTCCACCATGCTGAATCTGATGGTGGGACTGAAAGGCTATACGCTCTGTTCCGGAATTATCTGCGAGGAACTGAATGGGAACGAATTTGTGGCTGTTCCGTTTCAGGATGATGAGGAGAACCGGAACAGTACCATGGAGATCGGATATATCGTGAGGAAAAATACCATTCCCAGCAGGATGGGGGAACTGTATATTCAGGCATTGAAGGCGTATTTGTTATAGGAAGAAACTATAGCCGGATATTCTGTTTGCGTATTAGCCAGCTCCGGTTCCGTCATGGTAGAATAGGCACATCCAAAAGGCACGGCAGGCAGTCCCCCGGGTACAGGGGCCGATAACCGCCGCGGACATTCTATCAGAGATTACGGAGGAAATGAATCATGACGGATATCAGAGACAGCAGAAACTGGGGATTTGAGACAAAACAGGTACATATCGGACAGGAGCAGCCGGATCCGGCAACCGGGGCCCGGGCAGTACCGATCTACGCTTCGACATCTTTTGTATTTTCGGACTGCCGGCAGGCGGAGGAGCTTTTCGCGCTGAAGGCTTCGGGAAATATCTACGGACGGCTCACCAATCCCACCCAGGAGGTGTTTGAGCGCAGAATTGCGGCGCTGGAGACGGGGCAGGAGGCTCTGGCCACCGCGTCGGGGGCGGCGGCCATCACCTATACTTTCCAGGCGCTGGCCAAAGCGGGGGAACATATCGTGGCTTCCAAAAATATTTACGGCGGCACCTGGAACCTGCTGGCCCATACGCTGCCGCAGACGGCGGGGATTACGGCGGATTTTGTGGATCCCCGGCAGGAAGGAGCTTTTGAGGAAGCGATCCGGGAGAATACAAAAGCCATTTTTGTGGAAACGCTGGGAAATCCCAATTCGGATGTGGCGGATCTGGAAAAGCTGGCCCGGATCGCCCACCGGCACGGGATTCCGCTGGTGGTGGACTCTACCTTTGCCACACCATATCTGATCCGTCCCATCGAGTACGGCGCGGATATCGTAGTACATTCCGCCACAAAATTCATCGGCGGGCATGGAACCGCCCTGGGAGGGGTGATCGTGGACGGCGGCCGGTTTGACTGGAAAAAATCCGGAAAATATCCCTGGATTTCCCGGCCGAATCCCAGCTACCACGGCGTTTCCTTTGCCGACGCCGCGCCCCATGCGGCGCTGGTTTCCTACATCCGGGCGGTACTGCTGCGGGATACGGGAGCGACTATTTCCCCCTTCCATGCCTTTCTTCTGCTTCAGGGGCTGGAGACGCTGTCTTTGCGGGTGGAGCGTCATGTGAGCAATGCGAAGAAGATTGTGGACTACCTGGCGGCGCATCCTCAGGTGGAAGCCGTTCACCATCCGTCCCTGGAAAGTGAGAGTACGCACGGGCTGTATCAGAAATATCTGCCCCGGGGCGGCGGTTCCATCTTTACGTTTGAGATTCACGGGGATGCGAAGACCGCGCAGACATTCATCGACCATCTGCCGATTTTCTCCCTGCTGGCCAATGTGGCGGATGTGAAATCCCTGGTGATTCATCCGGCTACCACCACGCATAGCCAGTGTACCCCCCGGGAGCTTCTGGAACAGGGAATCCGGCCAAACACCATTCGGCTGTCTGTGGGAATTGAGCGGGCCGAAGATTTGATCGCGGCGCTTCAGACGGCTTTTGAAGCGGTGCGGAAGGAAACTTTATAGATTTTTCTTTCCGCCATCCCTTCTGTTTCAGAACGTCAAAAATCCTGCGGCTTTTTCCTCTTTTTTATACATTTTTTGGATTGACCATAAAATTTTTTCGCTATATAATAGTAGCCAGTTCGAGGTTAAACAATTCGGTAGCGAACTAATTTGTCCGGGACCGGAAAGGATAACCTTCATGGCCATAGGGCTCAAAAATGTGAAAGGAAGGGAAGAGATGTATGAACAGGAAACTGCTTCGATCTGTACGGGAATATAAAAAAGAATCCATTTTAACTCCTATTCTCGTTATTTTTGAAGTGCTGATGGAAGTGCTGATTCCTCTTCAGATGGCGAATATCATTGATGTGGGTATCAAGAACAATGATATGGCGTACATTCTGAAGGTGGGCGCGATTCTGATTGTCATGGCTTTGATCTCGCTGTTTTTCGGCGCCATGGCGGGAAGGATGGGAGCCATTGCTTCTTCGGGATACGCGAAGAATCTGCGCCATGATATTTTCTATAAGATACAGGAATTTTCATTTAAGAATATCGACCGTTTCTCAACCTCCAGTCTGGTGACGAGGCTGACCACGGATATCACCAACATTCAGATGGCGTATATGATGTCCATCCGTATGCTGGTGAGAGCGCCCATCATGATTGTGCTCTCGCTGGTGATGACGCTGACCATCAATGCGGATATCGCCCTGATGCTGCTGATTACGGTGCCGATTCTGGGAGGGGCGCTGATCTTCATCGCAAAGAAAGCCCATCCGCATTTTATCCGGGTATTTGACGAGTACGATGTCCTGAATAATACGGTACAGGAAAATGTCAACGCGGCCAGAGTGGTGAAAGCCTATGTGCGGGCGGAGCATGAGGACGCGAAGTTCCATAAAATCTCCGGAATTGTTTATAAACTGTTTACCACCGCTGAAAAAATCGTTGCCTGGAATAATCCGGTGATGATGTTTACCATGTATGTGGTGATTCTTGCCATGGTTTATATCGGCGGCGAAAGCATTGTTTTCGGCAGCATGGAGACGGGAGAACTGACCAGCGTTATTGTATATGCCATTCAGATCCTCAGTTCCCTGATGATTGTTTCTTTCGTGTTTGTGCTGATTATGATCGCTCAGGCGTCCACGGACCGTATCACAGAGGTGATGGACGAGGTGCCGGAGATGAGCGACAAGGCCGACGCCAGAACAGAAGTGGCCAACGGAGATATTGATTTTGAAAATGTGGATTTCAGTTATTCCGGGGAGGGCGGAAATCTTTCCCTGAAGAATGTGAACCTTCATATCAAGTCCGGCCAGATGGTGGGAATCATCGGAGGTACCGGAAGCGCGAAATCCACGCTGGTACAGCTGATTCCCAGACTTTACGACGTCACAAAGGGCTCCGTGAAGGTGGGCGATGTGGATGTGCGTGATTACAGGCTGGAGTCTCTGCGTGACCAGGTTTCCGTGGTGCTTCAGAAAAATGTGCTGTTCACCGGTTCTATTTACGATAATATCCGCTGGGGTGATGAAAACGCCAGTGAGGAAGAGGTGCAGAGAGTCTGTAAGCTGGCTCAGGCGGACAGTTTTATTCAGGAGTTCCCCGCAAAGTATGACACCATGATTGTGGAGGGCGGAAACAATGTGTCCGGCGGTCAGAAGCAGCGTCTGTGTATTGCCAGGGCTCTGCTGAAAAAACCGAAGGTGCTGATCCTGGATGATTCCACCAGCGCGGTGGATACCAAGACGGACGCCCTGATCAGGAAGGCTTTCCGTGAGGAGATTCCGGATACCACAAAGATTATCATTGCTCAGAGAATTTCTTCCGTGGAAGATGCCGATCTGATCATTGTCATGGAGGACGGAGAGATCAACGGTCTGGGAACTTCCGAAGAGCTTCTGAAGACCAATGCCATTTACCGTGAAATTTATGAGTCACAGATTAAGGGAGGTGAAGAGGATGAGTAAGACAGGCGGCAAGCCCAAAGTAACTGCCGGTACCCTGAAAACGGCGTCCCGTCTGATGAAATATGTGACGGGCCCCTATAAGGTACAGTTTATTATTGTTCTGGTTTGTATTCTGATGACGTCCATCTCATCCATCGCGGTATCCCTTTCTCTGAGATTCCTGCTGGATGACTTTATCCTTCCGCTGGTGGGCCAGACGGATCCGAATTTTTCGGAGCTGTATAAGGCGATGGCTGTGCTGGCCTGCATCTTCATTCTGGGCGTTATCGCCAGCTTCGTGTACAACCGGATGATGGTTATCATCGGACAGGGCGTGCTGAAAAAAGTAAGGGACGAGATGTTTGAGCATATGCAGACGCTCCCCATCCGCTACTTTGACCAGAATACCAACGGCTCCATCATGAGTCTTTATACCAATGATACGGATACCCTGCGTCAGATGATTAACCAGTCGATTCCGCAGGTGCTGATGTCCAGTTTTACCATCGTGGTAACCTTTATCTCCATGCTGCTTCTGAGTCCGGCGCTGACCGTGCTGGCGGTGCTGGTGATCTTTGTGATGATTATTGTTGCCAGATTCATCGGAGGAAACAGCGGAAAATATTTCATCCGCCAGCAGATTGACCTGGCAGATGTGACCGGATTTGTGGAAGAGCACATGAACGGTCAGAGAGTTATCAAGGTGTTTAACCACGAGAGAAAGACAGAGGAAGGCTTTGACCGGCTCAATGAGCGGCTGTTTGAGAGCGCCTCTTCCGCCCATACCTTTGCCAGTATGATGGGTCCCATCATCGGAAATATGGGAAACCTGCAGTTCGTTCTGACCGCGGTGTGCGGCGGCGTGCTTTCTGTTCTGGGAATCGGAGGCATTACCCTGGGTATCATGGCCTCCTACCTGCAGTTTACCAGAAGCTTTACCCAGCCGTTTATGCAGATCGCGCAGCAGTTTAACTCCATTATCATGGCCCTTGCCGGCGCGGAGCGTATCTTCCATATGATCGACGAGGAGCCGGAGGTGGATGACGGCTATGTGACCCTTGTGAATGCGAAGAAGGATGCGGACGGAAACATTACGGAATGTAAAGAGCGCACCGGTCTGTGGGCGTGGAAGCATCCCCATCAGGCAGACGGCACGGTAACCTACACGGAGCTGAAGGGAGATGTGCGTTTCTTTGATATGTCCTTTGGCTATACGGATGACCATATGGTTCTCCACAACCTGACCCTTTACGCGAAGCCGGGACAGAAGCTGGCGTTCGTGGGCTCCACCGGAGCGGGAAAAACCACCATCACCAACCTGATTAACCGGTTCTATGATGTACAGGACGGAAAGATCCGTTATGACGGAATCAATATCAACAAGATTAAAAAAGCGGATCTGAGACACTCGCTGGGTATTGTACTTCAGGATACCCATCTGTTTACGGGAACCATTATGGAAAATATCCGTTACGGAAAGCTGGACGCCACCGACGAGGAAGTTTACGCTGCGGCGAGACTGGCTCATGCGGATCAGTTTATCCGTATGCTTCCCAAGGGATATGATACGGTACTTACCAGCGACGGAGAGGAACTGTCCCAGGGACAGCGGCAGCTGCTGGCTATTGCCAGGGCGGCCATTGCGGATCCCCCGGTACTGATTCTGGATGAAGCGACTTCCAGTATCGATACCCGTACCGAGCGGATTGTACAGCAGGGTATGGATAACCTGATGAAAGGGCGTACCGTGTTTGTCATCGCCCACCGTCTGTCCACCATCCGGAACAGTGACGCCATCATGGTGCTGGAGCATGGACGGATCATCGAGAGAGGAACCCACAAGGAGCTGCTGGCTCAGAAGGGTACTTATTATCAGCTGTATACAGGAAAGCTGGAGCTGTCATAAAGCGTCCGAAAAAAGAAGAAAAGACAGGAAAAAGGGCTGCCGCCCGCGAAGTTACCTTGCGCGGGCGGCAGCCTTGCTTTATTCATGACAATGGAAAGTTCGCGGAGGGTGCTTTTCCTGTTTGCGGGAAATAGAATGTAACCATTGACATTACAACAGACGGGTGTTACTTTATAAGATGTAATGAAAAAAGTTACAGGAAATAATTCCATGAAGAATACAGTTCCCTGTGTAAACAGAAAAGAAGAGAGGCAAATATGACACAGAAGGAAAAAAGGGAGTATCTGATAAGAGAATTGCTGTCGGAACTTCCGCAATACCGGGACATGATCATACCGGAGAATGAGGAGGAGCAGAAAAGGCTTCTCCGAAGCCTGATGAATATTCGCCCTCCGCGTCCGATCAGCGAGGAATTCCTTAACATTCAGGACGAGTATTTGAGGGAAGAGGTTGCGGCAAGAGGGGTTACAGACAGTGCCGCGCTGCCTGTGTCATCCCTGGACAGCCGTCTGGCGCTGTGGCGCGGAGATATTACCACACTGAAGATTGACGCCATCGTAAATGCGGCCAACAGCGCTTTGCGGGGGTGCTTTATCCCCTGCCATTCCTGCGTGGACAACATCATTCACAGTGTCAGCGGCATCCGGCTCCGCCTGGCCTGCGATCAGCTTATGAAGGAACAGGGACATGAGGAGCCGACAGGGAGAGCGAAAATTACGCCGGCCTATAATTTGCCCGCGAAATATGTGATTCACACGGTCGGACCGATTGTGTCCGGGCCATTGACGGAGCAGCATTGCCGGCAGCTGGCGGACTGCTATGAATCCTGCCTGAAGCTTGCGGCGGACAGCGGACTGAAAAGTATTGCCTTCTGTTGTATTTCCACGGGAGAATTTCATTTTCCGCAGAAAAAGGCAGCGGAGATTGCGGTACGGACAGTTGTGGATTATCTGAACGGGGACGCCCGCGTCGAAAAAGTGGTGTTTAATGTTTTTAAACAGGAGGATTATAATATTTACAGAGGTATCCTTGGATAAACAGTATGCGGACCTGCTCTGCGGCGGACAGTGGTGTAATCCTTGACATTACAATTAAACGATTATAAAATGGGAGGAAACGGAGGGAGACTTTTATGCAGATTTCAAGCAGATTTACCATAGCCGTACACATGCTGGTGTGTATGGAAACTTTTAAAGATCAGTATAAGATCACCAGCGACTTTCTGGCCTCCAGCATCAACGTGAATCCCGTGATTATCCGGAGAATTCTGTCCCAGCTGAAAGAAGCGGGGCTCATCGAGGTGAAGCGGGGCACCGGCGGGGCGGCCGTCACGAAACCGCCGGAGCAGGTGACGTTTCTGGATGTATACCGGGCGGTGGAGTGCATCGGGGAAAATACCCTGTTTCATTTCCATGAAAATCCCAATCCGAAATGTCCGGTGGGAAAGAATATCCACAATATTCTGGACGACCGGCTCCGGCAGGTACAGGACGCCATGGAACGGGAGCTGCAGACCATCACGCTGGCGGATGTGATGAAAGATCTGGACCGGTATCTGGGAAAGCAGGAGAGCTGACAGAAAGCACGTTGCGCGGACTTTCCATTGTCATGAATAAGACGGAATATCCTTAATCGGATATCCCGTCTTATTTTTAAAGCTTAAAAATGTCAGAATGTGTTCCAGTGTCAACAAGAGTAAGTGTCAGAATATCGTTTTCAATCAGATAAACCAGAAGCCAGTCCGGTTTCATATGACATTCACGGAAACCTTTAAATTTGCCGCTTAATTCGTGGTCGCGGTATTTCGCATCGAGTTGTTTGCCCTGACGAAGTGTATCAACAACATCATCTAAAAGCGAAAGATCCAGGCCGCGTTTCTTCATGAGCTTGTAGCTCTTTTTATAAGTGGTGGTG
>DVIN01000015.1 GCA_018711275.1 Candidatus Pullilachnospira intestinigallinarum | reverse complement strand
GGGGAGAATCTGCTGATCAGCTGGATGCGGTTTTTTGCCGCAAAAACCAGGAAGGAGATGAGAATGGTGGCGCAGACAGATGAATATATTGACGAGGCTTTCGAAGAACTGGAAAAGCTTTCCGCGGATAAGCAGAAATGGATGGAGTATGAGGCCAGACAGAAGGCGATTCGGGATTATAATACCCAGGTACAGAGTTACTGGGAGGAGGGCCAGCGTCATCTGAAGCTGGAGTTAATCAGAAAAAAACTGGCCAAGGGAAAATCTCTGGAACAGATAGCGGATGACCTGGAGACCGATGTGGAGAGTATCCGAGCACTGGCGGAGGAAATTTCCGGAGAAACTCCGTCTGTATAAAGAGAGGAAGTCTGTCCGCTGTATAAAAATGCCGGAGATTTTGTACAGATACCGCGTGAAAATGATTTGACAATCGAAGAATTTTGTGATAGTGTAATCACCATGAAAGCAGACAAGGAAGTCCTATTTCGGATTTTCTGTCTGCTTTTTTTGTTATACGGAAGGTCTGCCGCGGCAGATATCCCGTAAAACGTCACGGAAAACAGAGACGAGGAGGTTATGAGATGAGACTGACACCCAAGGAACAGGAAAAGCTTCTGCTGCACATGGCGGGCAATCTGGCAAAAGAGAGACGGGCGAGAGGCCTGAAGCTGAATTATCCGGAGTCTGTGGCCTATATCAGTTCGGAACTGATGGAAATGGCCCGGGATGGAAAGACCGTTACAGAGCTGATGCAGCTGGGAACAAAGCTTCTGACAAAAGACGATGTGATGGACGGCGTAGCCGATCTGGTGGGAGAAGTTCAGGTGGAAGCCACCTTCCCCGATGGAACCAAGCTGGTTACCGTTCACAATCCCATTCAGTAAGGGGGATACCTTTATGGCCATTCGGCCGGAAATAAGGAAAGGAGTATGCAGTTATGAAAATCGGAGAAATTATGCCTCTTGACAGAGAAATTACCCTGAACGAGGGGAAAGAAACCCGCACTCTGCTGGTGGCAAACACAGGAGACCGGCCGGTACAGGTGGGATCTCATTACCATTTTTTTGAGGTGAACCGCTGTCTGGTGTTTGACCGGGAGAAGGCCTACGGATTTCATCTGGACATTCCCTCCGGTACCTCTGTGCGGTTTGAGCCCGGTGAGGAAAAAGAGGTGCAGCTGACCGCCATGGGCGGAAGCCGGAGAGTATTTGGATTCAATGATCTGACCTGTGGTCAGGTATCAGAGGCTACAAAGGCGGCGGCGCTGAAGAGAGCGGAAGACAAAGGATTTATCAGACAGAAATAGGGAGGTTCGGCATATGAGCACAAAGATATCCGGAGAAAGCTATGCGATGATGTACGGTCCCACCGTTGGGGACAAGGTACGTCTGGCGGACACCAGCCTGGTGATTCAGGTGGAAAAGGATTATACCACATACGGAGACGAGAGCAAATTCGGAGGCGGCAAGACCCTCAGAGACGGCATGGGTCAGTCGGTGAAAACCACCAGCGCGTCCGGTGATCTGGACCTGGTGATCACCAATGCCCTGGTGGTGGATTACACGGGAATTTTCAAGGCTGATATCGGCATCAAGAACGGGAAAATCGCCGGCATCGGCAAAGCGGGAAATCCCGGCGTGATGGACGGCGTTACCCCGGGCATGACGGTGGGGGCTTCCACCGAGGCGCTGGCGGGCGAGGGACTGATTGTGACGGCCGGCGGCCTGGATACCCACATTCATTTCATTTCTCCCCAGCAGGTGAATTGCGCCCTGTACAGCGGAGTGACCACCATGATCGGCGGCGGAACGGGCCCGGCAGACGGCACCAACGCCACCACCTGTACCCCCGGTCCCTGGAACATGGAGCGGATGCTGCAGGCGGCGGAGGAATATCCCATGAATATCGGCCTTCTGGGAAAAGGAAACTGCTCCGATGAACAGGCGCTGCTGGAACAGGTGAAGGCAGGCGCCATGGGCCTGAAAATCCACGAGGACTGGGGTTCCACCCCGGCGGTTATCGATCACTGCCTGAATGTGGCGGACGCCTGCGACGTACAGGTGGCCATCCACACCGATACCCTCAATGAAGGCGGCTGTGTGGAGGACACCCTGGACGCCATTGCCGGAAGAACCATCCACACCTATCACACGGAGGGTGCCGGCGGCGGTCATGCGCCGGATATTATCCGGGCAGCGTCGGCCATGAACGTGCTTCCCTCCTCCACCAACCCCACCATGCCGTACACAGTCAACACTCTGGACGAGCATCTGGATATGCTGATGGTATGCCATCATCTGGATAAACGGATTCCTGAGGACGTGGCATTTGCGGATTCCCGGATTCGTCCGGAGACCATCGCCGCGGAGGATGTACTGCACGATATGGGCGTATTTTCCATGATGAGCTCCGACTCTCAGGCCATGGGACGTGTGGGCGAGGTAATCACCCGTACCTGGCAGACTGCCAGCAAAATGAAGGACGAGCGTGGAGCGCTTCCCGAGGACGCAGGTACCGGCTGCGACAACTTCCGGGTGAAACGGTACATTTCCAAATATACCATCAATCCTGCGCTGACCCACGGCGTGGCTTCCTATGTGGGATCTGTGGAAGTGGGAAAATTCGCCGACCTGGTGCTGTGGAATCCGGCATTTTTCGGAAGCAAACCGGACATTATCATCAAAGGCGGCATGATCATTGCCTCCAAAATGGGTGACGCCAACGCCTCCATTCCCACCTGTGAGCCGGTGATGTACCAGCCCATGTTTGCTGCCCATGGAAAAGCGAAATACGGCTGCTGCCTGACTTTCGTATCCAAGGCTGCCATGGAGGAGCATGTGGCGGAGAAATACCATCTGGAGAAAACGGTGGTTCCGGTTTCCGGCTGCCGTGACATCACCAAAAAGGATATGAAATACAACGACCGCACCCCGGAAATCACGGTGGATCCGGAGACCTATGAGGTGCGGGTGGACGGTGAGAAGATCACCTCCAAACCGGCGGACAAGCTGCCGCTGACACAGATGTACAGTCTGTTTTAAGGAAGGAAAAAGGAAGGAGAAATCCCCCAAGGGGATCCCTTTATGGCCATTCGGCCAGGAAAGGAGAAAGCACATGTTAGGTGTTTGTTTGTTGTTTGTGGGTATCGTTCTGATCAACAACGGAATGTGTACTTTATATAAAGTGGATGGAAAATCCACCGCAGTGATGAATATCCTCACCGGCGGCCTGTCCATCTTCATCAATGCGGTGAACCTGGTGCAGGGAAATTATTACGCGGCGGGAACGGGACTGCTGTTCGGATTTACTTATCTGTTTGTGGCATTTGTGAAGCTTCAGAAACTGAGTCCCATCCCCTTCGCATGGTTTTCCACTTTTGTGGCGGTGAATGCCCTGGTGTTTGGAACCATCGAGGGAATCACCGGAAGCGCGGCGCTGGGCGTGACTGCCGACTGGCGCTGGGCAGCCATCTGGTATCTGTGGGCGATTCTCTGGGGCACCTCCTTTGTGGAGGATATCTGCCACAAGAAGCTGGGAAAATTCGTGCCTTATCTGCAGGTTTTTGAAGGCGTGGTTACCGCCTGGATCCCCGGCGTGCTGATGCTGATCGGCCAGTGGTGACGCGCAATGCCGGCGTATGTGTCCCGGTTCCATGGACCGGGATATGGCGTCGGGACGGAAACTGAGAGGAGTAGGAGATATGATTTGTGAGACGATAGAGGGAAGACTGGAGACGCTGGACACCTCCGGAAAACGGGTGGAATATGTGGAAATCCCCTGGGATGAGGCGTTTAAGCGGATTCACAGAAAAATTACCGATGCCGGAAGAGAGGTGGGAATCCGGATGGGAGATTTCATTCTGACCCGGGGGCTGTATGAGGGCGATGTAATTTATCAGGACGATAACCTGGTGATCGCCGTTCATACGCCGCCCTGTCAGGTGATTTCCATCGCGGTGGACGCGTCCGCCGCTGCCCGGATGATCCCCAAAGTCTGCTACGAGGTGGGCAACCGGCACGCGCCGTTTTTCTATGGGGAGGAAGAGGGAAGCTTTCTCACTCCCTACAATGAACCCATGCTGGTGATGCTGAAAAAACTGCCGGGTGTGACTGCTGAAAAACAGATGCGGAAGCTGGATTTTGCCAACCGGATTTCCACGGGAGGCCATGGCCATCATCATCACCACCACGGAACCGGAGGCGCCCATGGAGACGCGTGACCGGAAAAAGGAATTTCTGCTGCTGCAGATGAACGATTCTCTGTTTCCCATTGGAGGATACTCCCACTCCTATGGCCTGGAAACCTATATTCAGAAGGGAATCGTTCACGATTTGCATTCCGCGGGAGAATATATCAGAAACCGGCTGGAGACCAGCTTTTTATATTCAGATCTTCTGTCGCTGCGTCTGGCCGGGGAGGCCGCCGGGCAGGGAGACCTGGATGCGCTGGAGGAACTGGAGGATCAGATGGACGCCTCCAGGATTCCCGCAGAGATCCGGGACGCCTCCAGAAAGCTTGGCAACCGGTTTGCAAAGACGCTTCTCCACATGAATCCCGAATACGGGAAAGGATTTTTCGGCTGTTATCTGTCCCGAAGAAAAGGGAAGTCCGTGAGTCATCCCTGTGCATACGGCGTGTTCTGTGCCTGTGCGGGAATTGCTCCGGGAGATGCCATGGCAGGATTTCTGTACGCGCAGACATCCGCCATGGTGACCAACTGTGTGAAAACAATCCCCCTCAGCCAGTCGGACGGACAGGAACTGCTGTATGGTTTGTACCCGTTTCTGGAGCAGGTGCTGAAGCGGGCCGCCGACTGCGGCCCGGAGATGCTGGGGGCCTCCGCCCCCGGCTTCGATCTGAGAAGTATTCAGCATGAGCATCTTTACTCGAGACTGTATATGTCGTAGAGGTTTAACCGTAAAACAGGAAGAAAGGAAGAAACTCACTTATGTCATATGTGAAAATCGGAGTTGCCGGTCCGGTGGGATCGGGGAAAACGGCGCTGATCGAGGCGCTGACCCGGCAGATGGCTGCCGAGTACAGTATCGGTGTCATCACCAACGATATTTATACGAAGGAGGACGCCGAGTTTCTGGCGGCCAACAGTGTCATGCCCAGGGAGCGGATCATCGGCGTGGAGACCGGCGGCTGTCCGCACACGGCCATCCGGGAGGACGCTTCCATGAATCTGGAAGCAGTGGACGAGATGATGGAAAAATTTCCGGACATCCAGCTTATGTTTATTGAGAGCGGCGGCGACAACCTTTCCGCCACCTTTTCCCCGGAGCTGGTGGACGCCACCATCTTTGTCATCGATGTGGCGGAGGGAGATAAGATCCCCCGCAAAGGCGGCCCCGGCATCACCCGTTCCGATCTGCTGGTGATCAACAAGATTGACCTGGCTCCCTATGTGGGCGCCAGCCTGGAAGTGATGGAGCGGGATTCCAGAAAAATGCGCGGCGACCGGCCGTTTATTTTCACCAATATCCGCGGAGGAGAGCATGTGGATCAGGTGATCGACTGGATTAAGAAGAACGTACTGCTGGAAGGAATGTAAAATATGGCCAAAAACGGTATGGAGAAAAATCCTTTTGGAAAGATATCTTCCCTGCATCTGGTGGCCGGGCCGCAAGATGAGGGTACCATCCTCCGGGATGTGAGCTTTACGGCCCCTTACAAAATCATGCGCCCCTTTCCCCGCCGCGACGGCGGCATCCGGGTGATGCTGCTGGCGGCTTCCGCGGGAATCATGGAGGGCGATCGGCAGGAATTCGATTTCCATGTGCTGCCGGGGGCGAAGCTGGAGTTTATTTCCCAGTCCTATGACAAGATTCACCGGATGAAAGAGGGCTGTGCCCGGAGAAAGACCCGGGTGCGGGTGGATGCGGGCGCGTCCTTTTATTTTCATCCCCAGCCGGTGATTCCCTTTGCGGATTCCGCCTATGAAAGCCGGATGGAGATTGCCCTGGAGGACGACACCGCCCGATTTGCCATGAGCGAAATCCTCTCCTGCGGCCGTCTGGCCATGGGGGAGGCCTTTGCCTACCGTTTTTACCGGAATCTGGTGGAAATCCGCCGGGCCGGGAAACTGATTTACCGGGACAATACCCGATATGAGCCGGGACTGTTCGATATGAGCGGTATGGGAATGTATGAATCCTTCAGCCATCTGCTGAATTTCTTCTGCACCCCGCCCGGGGATCCGGAGGGATTTGCGGCGAAGGTCTGGGAACTGCTGGACGGTAAAACTGAGATACAGGGCGGGATCACGAGACTGGCGTCAGGGGATTTCGCCGTCCGGGCGCTGGGGCATCGGGCGCAGGTGCTGGAACAGCTGGAGGAGGAGATCCGCGGGCTGATGTGAGAGAATGGTGAAATTATGACGGCTGCTGTTTATGATTGAGAAACAGAACTTTGAAGGAATATAGGGTCAGTCTTCCTCATTTCGATGAAGACTGGCCTTCATTCATGCCAATGAAAAATTCGCGCGGCGTGCGTTCCATTGTTTATGGCAGGCAAACGTTTATGAAGATGAGCGCTAACGGTCCGACACGAAAAAGTACATGAAATGATAAAGTTTTTCGTGTCAGACAGGAAAAACTCCGTTGACTTTTTTTCAGAACAGGCGTATAGTATAACACAAAGTTCACGAAAAGGAGAAAAATATATTTCATGAAAATAATAGAAATGGATATCCTGAATAGTCTGGCGGCCGGCAGCTATCAGGGGCAGAGGGAGCTGGCGGAGCGCACCGGCTACTCTCTGGGAAAGGTCAACCAGTCGCTGGCTTCCCTGCAGGAGCAGGGATATCTGACAGAAGAATACCACCTGACCGGCCAGGCACAGCAGGAAATCCGTGAAAAGAGCCCGAAAAATGCGGTGATTCTGGCAGCCGGCTTCGGCCTGCGGATGATGCCTATCAATCAGGAGGTACCCAAGGGATTGCTGGAGGTTCACGGCGAGCCGCTGATCGAGCGGCAGATCCGGCAGCTTTGGGAGGCGGGCATCCGGGATATCACGGTGGTGGTGGGATTTATGAAAGAATCCTACGAATATCTCATGGACCGGTATGGCGTGCGGCTGAAGGTCAACCGGGACTACGCGCTGAAAAACAACCTGTATTCTCTGGAACTGGTGAAAAACCGTCTCGGAAATACCTACATCATTCCCTGTGATATCTGGTGCGAGAACAATCCCTTTTCCTCCCGGGAACTGTATTCCTGGTATATGGTATCGGATCTGGTGGACGATGAGAGCGGCATCAGGGTGAACCGGAAGCTGGAACTGGTGGAGACGGAGCCGGAAAAGGGCGGAAATGCCATGATTGGAATCGCCTATCTGACAGAGGAGGACGCCGCCTGGGTTCGCGCCAGAATGGAGGAACTGTGTCCGAAAAAATCCAGCGCCGGCTATTTCTGGGAGGAGGCGCTGATGGACGGGAAAAAGATGCGGGTCTGCGCCCGTATGGTGCCGTCGCGCTCTGTTTTTGAAATCAATACCTACGAACAGCTGAAGGAACTGGATGAGGAATCCCGGAACCTGAAATCGGAGCTGCTGGAAACAGTGGCCGGCGTGCTGGGATGCGGGCAGGAAGAAATCCTGGATATCCGGGTGCTGAAGAAGGGGATGACCAACCGTTCCTTCCGGTTTACCTGCCGGGGACGGGACTATATCATGCGGATTCCAGGAGAGGGAACGGATCAGCTGATCAACCGGAAACAGGAATATCAGGTCTATCAGGCCATCAATGGAGAAGGCATCAGCGACGCCATCCACTACTTTGATCCGGAGAATGGCTATAAGGTGACGGAGTACCTGGAAGGAAGCCATTGCTGCGACCCGGATAACTGGGAAGAAGTGGATCAGTGTATG
The DNA here is from genome assembly GCA_018711275.1 of Candidatus Pullilachnospira intestinigallinarum. Classification (GTDB taxonomy): domain Bacteria; phylum Bacillota; class Clostridia; order Lachnospirales; family Lachnospiraceae; genus Pullilachnospira; species Pullilachnospira intestinigallinarum. The sequence goes on along the minus strand of DVIN01000015.1, from coordinate 10,662 downwards.
GCTTTTCTGCGGAAATTCCACCAGAAGGATCTGGCGGTGGATCATACCTTTGACATTTTTGAGCGGATGGCCTTTTATCAGAAGCTGTGGAACGGACAGTCTTCCTGCTACCGGGATTATCAGGAAACCCTGGAAAGGGTGCAGAGGCTCCGCCCTTATATTGACAGTCAGCCGAAGCGGTGGACGCTGTGTCATATTGATTCGGTGCCGGATAATTTCCTGATCCGTAAGACGCCAAAAGGAACGGATATCCATCTGATCGACTGGGAATATTCCGGCATGCAGGACGCGGATGTGGATATCGCCATGTTCGCCATTTATGCGCTCTATGAGAAGGAGCAGGTGGACCGGCTCATCGACGGTTACTATCCGGAGGGCATCAGCCGGGAGCACCGGCTGAAAATCTACTGTTATGTGGCGGCCTGCGGGCTTCTCTGGAGCAACTGGTGTGAATTTAAGAGGCAGCAGGGCGTGGAGTTTGGGGAATATTCGCTGCGGCAGTACCGTTACGCGAAAGAATTTGCCAGATATGTGGAACAAGAAACTCCCTTTGGGGATACCTTTATGGCCATTCGGCCAAAAATAATGAAAGGAGAACTTGAAATATGATAACAGGTATTGCGGCCGGTATTTTCTGGGCGCTGGATACGGTAATCCTGGGGATTGCCCTGGCGATGACGCCTTTTGTCTCCACGGAGCAGGCGATTTTTCTGTCACCCTTTGTCAGTACGTTTCTGCATGATTTCTTTTCCGCATTGTGGATGCTGCTCTACATGGGAATCCGCAGGCAGTATCAGAGTGTGGTGCGGGCGCTGAAGACCCGCAGCGGCCGGTTCATTATTCTGGGCGCGTTGTTCGGGGGCCCCATCGGCATGACCGGCTATGTGTTTGCCATCAAGTACCTGGGGGCCACCTATACCGCCATGATTTCCGCCATGTTTCCGGCGTTGGGATCCTTTTTGTCCCATGTGTTCCTGAAGGAGAAGATGAAACGGTATCAGATGGCGGGATTTCTGGTGAGTATCTGCGCCATGGCACTGATGGGATGGGCGCCGGGAGGCACCCAGGTGGAAAATCTGCCGCTGGGTATCCTCTGCGCGCTGCTGTGTGTCTGTGGCTGGGCCGTGGAGGTGGTGATCTGTGCCTACGGCATGAAGGATCCCAACGTGAACAATGAGCATGCGCTGATGATCCGCCAGATCACCTCGGCAATTTTCTATGGGGTGGTGATTATGAATGTGGTCCGGGGCTGGAACATTGTGGGAGAGGTGCTTCCCACCACCGCAACGCCGGTGATCCTGGCCTCCGCGTTTTTCGGGACCGCCTCTTATCTGTGCTATTACAAGGCGATCCGGGATCTGGGCCCGTCCAAGGGAATGGCTCTGGATATCACCTATTCCGTCTGGTCCATTCCGGCGGCTTTCGTGCTCACCGGAGCGGTGCCGGATGTGCGCAGCGTGATTTTCGGACTGATTATCCTGGCGGGCTCCCTGGTGGCGGCCACGGATATCCGGGAAGTGTTTGGGGTTCGGAAGGCGTGATGGCTGCGGAAAATACGCATATGGTGTCTTACCTGTCTTTGAGCTACTGAAGTATCTTCATGATCTTTTGATTGATTTCTGCCAGAACATCTATAACGGAATCTTCTCCAAAGCTCCGGCAATGTTCAAAAGCATAAAAACCGCCGTAGATGGAAAGGGTAAACAGTACATTGGCAGTCATACTATTTTTGTAGTCAGGGCGTAAGGAAAAAATGATTTTTTTCAAACTTTCCTCTATCCGGATCAACAGCATAAGCATATGTTAATTCCCGGATAAAAACCTCCGGCTTGGAAAACAGATATTCCGGATGCTGCAAACTGCACACGACTTGGTCCACAAGCTGTGTCTCCAGATATTCCGACAGATCATAAATATCTTTGAAATGGGTGTAAAAAGTAGATTTATTGATTTCTGCTTTCTCACACAGTTCTCTTACCGTTATCTTTTCAAGCGCCTTTTTAGACCGAAGTTCTAAAAAGGCGTTTATTATGCTCTTTTTTGTTTTCGCAACTTTTTTGTCTATGAAAATTTACCTCCTGATGTCCGACCATTTGTCTGATTTGTCGTTTTTTCGACGCATGGAACGGATTGTCGGTTTCGGCAGTTCCTTCCATTGTCACATGATGAGGTTGTGCATGGGAAAGCGTTGATTGTTCAGAAAATGAATGGAGATACTTATGAAGAAAAATTCGCGCAGGCCCGTCTGCTGTACATGTATATGTTTGCCCATCCCGGCAAAAAACTGAATTTTATGGGAAATGAGCTTGCCATGTTCCGGGAATGGGATGAGAAAAGATCGCTGGATGGGGGGCTGCTTGCGTATCCGCAGCAGTCTATGCTTTTTTGAGGAAATCGATAAATCAGGAAATCCTGACGGTACTCAATTTTGATGCCATTGATTTAAACAATTACAGACTGCATTTGCCCGGGAGCAGAAATGCGATGCTTCTGCTGGACAGCAGCAATGAACTCTGGGGCGGAGATCATGCAGAGAAATTTTATCATCAGTGCAGATTGACAAAGTGCGGTCTTCCATGGTACCATGCAAATAGTTAGTTAAAACTAACCATGCGAATAAATCATTTTTGTGCCTCCCGGACCGGCTCCAAACTTTCCGGGAGGCAGGCTCCGGGAATTATCCGGTTTATCCGGTTCAATGAAAGAAATGATAAGAAAGGGGATCTGTCATGAGAAAGGTACAGATTGAAAAAGTGATTGGAAGAGAGATTGTGGATTCCAGAGGAAATCCCACCGTGGAAGCGCAGGTGGAACTGTCCGACGGTACCATCGCCAGAGGGGCCGCGCCCAGCGGGGCTTCCACAGGAGAATTTGAAGCGCTGGAGCTGCGGGATCAGGATCCCGGACGTTATCAGGGAAAAGGAGTGCTGCGTGCGGTGGAGAATATCAATACGGTGATCTGCGACGCACTGAAGGGCATGTGCGCGGATGACATCTACGCCATCGATCGGGCCATGATCCGGGCAGACGGCACGAAAGACAAGTCCCGTCTGGGAGCGAACGCCATTCTGGCGGTATCCATTGCCTGCGCCAGAGCGGCTGCGGCCTCCATGGATGTGCCCCTGTACCGTTTTCTGGGCGGTGTGTCCGGAAACCGGCTTCCAGTGCCCATGATGAATATTTTAAACGGCGGCGCCCATGCGGCCAACACGGTGGATGTGCAGGAATTTATGATTATGCCGGCGGGAGCGCCCAGCTTCCGGGAGGGTCTGCGCTGGTGTACGGAGGTTTTCCATGCGCTGGCGGCGCTGCTGAAGAGCAAGGGGCTGTCCACCTCCGTGGGTGACGAGGGAGGATTTGCCCCGGATCTGGGAAGCGATGAGGAAGCCATTCAGTATATTCTGGAGGCGGTGAAAAAAGCAGGCTATGAGCCGGGGAAGGATTTTGTCCTGGCCATGGACGCGGCGTCCAGCGAGTGGAAGGGTGAGAAGAAAGGCGAGTACGTGCTCCCCAAATGCGGCAGAAAGTTCACCTCCGCCCAGCTGGTGGAGCACTGGAAGGATCTCTGCGAAAGATATCCCATCTATTCCATCGAGGACGGTCTGGATGAGGAGGACTGGGAAGGCTGGCAGATGATGACAAAGGAACTGGGCGGACGGGTTCAGCTGGTGGGCGACGATCTGTTTGTCACCAATACTGAGCGGCTGGCAAAGGGAATCTCCCTGGGCTGCGGAAATTCCATCCTGATCAAGCTGAATCAGATCGGTTCCGTGTCTGAGACACTGGAGGCCATCAAGATGGCCCACAAGGCCGGGTACACCGCCATTTCTTCCCACCGCTCCGGCGAGACGGAGGATACCACCATCGCGGATCTGGCGGTGGCGCTGAATACCTGCCAGATCAAGACGGGAGCCCCCAGCAGAAGCGAGCGGGTGGCCAAATACAACCGGCTTCTGAGAATGGAAGAGGAGCTGGGAGAAAGCGCCTGCTATCCGGGGTTTGCAGCGTTTCATATTAAAAGGTAACAGGAGGATTCAGGATGTCATTCATCGGAAAAAAGGTCAGTGATTTTAAGGTACAGTCTTATGTAAACGGAGAGTTCCGGGAGGTGACCCGGGAAGATATTATGGGAAAATGGAGTCTGTTTTTCTTCTATCCGGCGGATTTCACCTTTGTGTGCCCCACGGAGCTGGAGGATCTGGCGGAGAAATATGAGGAATTTCAGAAAATCGGCTGCGACATTTATTCCGTTTCCTGCGACACCCACTATGTGCACAAGGCATGGCACGATGCTTCGGAGAAAATCCGGAAAATCCATTTCCCCATGCTGGCGGATCCCACGGGACGGCTGGCCCGGGATTTTGATGTGATGATCGAGGAAGACGGTGTGGCGGAGCGGGGTGATTTTATCGTCAATCCCCAGGGAGAGATTGTGGCCTATGAGGTAACCGCCGGAAACGTGGGGAGAAATGCGGATGAAATCTTTCGCCGGGTGCAGGCGTCTCAGTTTGTGGCAGAGCACGGAGATCAGGTGTGCCCGGCAAAATGGAAGCCCGGCGCCGAGACACTGAAACCCAGTCTGGATCTGGTGGGGCTGTTATAAGAATTTTATAAGAAACGGTTATGCGCCCGACGCGGAGGATATTTCTTTTTGGAAGCCTCCGGCGGGCGCATTTTGACAGGACGCTGCCGGAGATCGGCGGGACTTTTGCATGGAGGGACAGGAAACGACATGGAAAAATTTTATGATGCGGTTATTGTGGGAGGAGGTCCGGCGGGACTGGCCGCGGCCATTTATCTGGCCAGGGCACAGTACCGGGTGCTGGTGCTGGCCACGGGAGCCGCCCCCAGGAAGGCCGGATTTGCCGGGGAGGAGGAATACCGGGGAAGAGGCGTGGCCTACTGCGCCACCTGTGACGGAGAATTTTTCACGGACCGGGAAGTGCTGGTGGTGGGCGGAGGATTTGCCGCCGCGGAAGAAGCGGTATTTCTCACCCGCTACGCCCGGAAGGTGACTGTGCTGGTGCGGGGAGACCGTTTCCGGTGTGCCAGGTCCGCGGTAAAGGAAGTGATGGAGCATCCGGACATTCAGGTGCGGTTTCACACGGAAATTCTGGAGGCGGGCGGCGATGGGCTTCTCCGCTTTACGGTTCTGAAAAATAACGTGACGGGAGAGCTTGTCCGCTATGAGGCGCCGCCGGGAGAAAATCTGGGGATTTTCGTGTTCGCGGGCTATGAGCCGGCCACCGGATTGTTCCGGGATCTTCTGGAGACGGATGAGCGGGGCTATCTGGTGACGGACCGCAATCAGAAGACTTCTCTGGACGGCATATACGGTGCCGGAGATGTGTGCGTCAAGGAGCTTCGCCAGGTGGTGACTGCCGTATCCGACGGCGCGGTGGCAGCCACCTCACTGGAAAAATACCTCTTTTCCGTCTATCAGCGGCTGGGAATCCAAAGACAGAAGATGCCGGAAAAGAAACGGGAACAGCGGGAAGCGGCTCCTCCGAAAACAGCAAGCCGGGGGATGGAAGAAGAGGACGGATTTCTCACCCGGGAAATGAAGGAATCCCTGGCGCCGGTGTTTGCCCGGATGGAGCGGCCGGTGACGGTGCGGGTATTTCTGGACGATTCCAATCTGTCCCGGGAGGTGGAGGGATTTGCCCGGGAGATGGAAACACTTTCCGACCGGGTGACTTATGAATTTGACAGAACCACTTCCCAGGAGGAGCTTCCGGTGATGGCCCTCTGTGACCGGCAGGGGCGTGAGCTGGGCGTCCGGTTCCACGGGGTACCTGGCGGCCACGAATTCAATTCCTTTATTATCGCCCTGTACAATGCGGCCGGTCCGGGGCAGACGCTGGATAGAGAAGTGCTGGAAAGAATCCGGCGGCTTGACGGCACCTTCCATATGAAGATTGCCGTGTCCCTGTCCTGTACCATGTGTCCGGAGCTGGTGATGGCCGCCCAGCGGATCGCCCTGGAAAATGAAGGGGTGTGCGCGGAGGTGTTTGATCTGGCACACTATCCCCGGCTGAAGGAGAAATATCAGATCATGAGCGTGCCTTGTCTGATTCTCAATAACCGGCAGGTGTTTTTCGGAAAAAAGGGAATTCCCCAGCTTTTGACGATTCTGGAGGACAGCCGCGGATAAAGTGCCGCTTGTGAATGCCGTCCCGCGGAATTATAATAATAGAGGCAGAATCTCCGGCGGAACCCGCCGGAAAAACGACGGGAGGAATGAGCAATGAAATTTGCGGTAATTTACTACAGCAAGACGGGACATACCCGGGAAATGGGAGAGGTGATTGCCAGAGGAATGGAAAAGAAAGGCGGTCAGGTCCGGCTGTTTTCCATTGAAGAGCCTCTGGATGTGGACTATATCAATGCCTGTGACGGCGTGCTGTTCGGGACGCCTGTTTATCTGGCCAGTACCTGTTGGCAGATGAAAAAATGGTTTGACACGGAAAGCGCTTCCGTGAATCTGGCGGGCAAGCTGGGAGGCGTGTACTCCACCGCCCATTTCGCCCAGGGAGGCGGGGATGTGGCTATTCTGACCCTCATCGGCCATCTGTTGGTGAAGGGGATGCTGGTGTACTCCGGCGGCGCCGCTTTAGGCAAGCCTTTTATCCATCTGGGACCGGTGGCTCTGGACGCGGTGGAAGGCCATTATGAAAGCTGCAAGGCGGATTTTGAGGTATATGGAGAACGTTTCGCCCAGAAAGCTCTGGAGCTGTTCGGAAACTGAGCCATGGTGAAGAAGAAAATTTCCAATTTTGACATTCGGCAGATTCACGCCTCCGGCCAGTGCTTCCGCATGGAAGAAATCGGGGAGGGACAGTTTCGCATCCTGGCCGGCAGCCGGTATCTAAAGATGCGGCAGCGGGGAGAGGACTGTGAGTTTTTCTGCAGCCGGGAGGAGTTTGCGGATTTCTGGAGCAATTATTTTGATCTGGAAGGAGACTACGCCGGCTGCATCGCTTCCATCGATCCGGAGGATACCTATCTGACCGGAGCGGCCAAAAGGGGCAGCGGGATCCGGATTCTGCGGCAGGATCTGTGGGAAATGATCGTCACGTTTCTGATTTCCCAGCAGAATCATATTGCCAGAATCCGCCGCTGTGTGGAGAATATCTGCCGCAGATACGGACAGGAGATGGAGGCGGAGGGCCAACGGTATTATGCGTTTCCCACGCCCGAAGCCCTGGCCGGCGCCACGGAGCAGGAACTTCGGGATTGCAATCTGGGTTATCGGAGCAAATATGTACTTCAGACGGCCCGCAGCGTGGTGGCAAAGGAAGTGGATCTGGAGCTGGTGGCCCGCATGGATTACCCTGCGGCCCGGCAGGAACTGCTGCGGCTTTACGGGGTGGGAGAAAAAGTGGCCGACTGTATCTGCCTGTTCGGCATGCACTGCCTGGAGGCATTTCCGGTGGATACTCATATCCGGCAGGCGCTCAAGGAGCATTATTCCGGCGGATTTCCCATGGAACGGTATGCCGGACGCCAGGGTGTGATCCAGCAGTACATCTTTTACAGAGAGTTGATGGGACAGTAAAAAGGGAGGAGGGAGATCCGTTTTTCGTTTCCTGTCGAAATGTTTACAGAAATTTAAGGTCCAAAGGACAGGATATCGTGTATAATGAGGGGAAAGGACAGAAGAGGTCTTCCGGAGGGAAGCGGGTGCTTCTGTCCAGGATAAGGGGAGTGATGGAATGATATGTCCAAATTGTAAAAATGAAGTTACAGGAAAATACTGCAGCTACTGCGGGACCCTTCTGCAGCCGGAGACAGACGGAGAGGAAAGAAGAGACGGACAGGCCAGTCCGGACAGGAAGGATCCGGGGGCGGATCAGAACAGTCAGAAGATGCCGGGTGGAGGGAATCCTCCCTCCGGGCGGAAGATTCCGGAGCGGGCTTATACGGAAAACGGCCAGATCGACCCGGAAAATTTCCCCTGGGAGGAGATGAATCTGGGACAGAACACCCAGCAGATTCAGGCGTCGGTGGTGCTCTCGGAGGCTCTCAGGGGAAAAAATATGCGGACGGCTGCCGGCGGTGACAATCTTTCCGCCGGGGATTCCATGGTGAGCACCGATGACGGGCAGTCCCGGGAGGATCTGGGAGATTCCCGTATGGCGGGAAGAAGATCCGGCCAGACATCTTCGGGCGGCGGCTCCTCTTCCGGTGCTTCTTCCGGAAAAGTAAAGGTAAAGCAGACCACGAAGAAAAAGACGAAGGTGAAGAAAAAAGGGAAAAATCCTGTTCTGTCCGCAATCTCATCGGCAGGTTCCGCGGCCAAAGGAGGAACCCGCGCCGTGTGGAAGACGGTGATTATGCTGCTGCAGGGGATCTGTTTTGTGCTGATGGCATATCTGACGATTCGTTTTGCCCGGAGCTTCTGGGCCCAGCGGTCCGCGCTGGGCGCCGTGCAGGATATTCTTTCTCAGCGAAACCTGGCAGCGGCCCTTTATATGATTGCCGGAGGATGTACGGCGGCGTACGGAGCCCTGCAGGCGCTGTGGATGCTCAGCAGAAGAAAAATCGCGGACCGGGGACGGATCCTGAGATATGACGCCGGCCGCGGAATGATGGGATTTGCCGTGTTTCTGATTCTGGGACTGGCAGCCAGGTATGTGGGGGATCTGCTTCCATCCGCACCGTGGCTGTTTCTGGGAATCAAGCAGTATCTTCTGGTGGCACAGGCCATGGAAGGCACTCTGATCCGTCTGGGGATTCTGGGAATCCTTCTCTGTGTGGTCAGAAAAGTGGGAGCCAGATAAACAGAGGGCTGCCGCAGAATTTTACAGTCGGTATTTTAACCGGCTGTGAGATTCTGCGGTATTTTTTTGTGTCTGTCAAATTCGGGAAAGGCATTAAAAAACATACTCCCCCCCGAAACGGGAAGACTATTACTGCAAATCCGTCTGCTGGCGGACAGTGTCGGAAGTAAATATTTTTCATTTTTCTATTGTAGAAAATGCGTTTCTATGGTATCTTAAAAGGACTGTTAAAATAATATCAATCTTATGTGGCTATGACATAAAAATTGCGGAGGAGTTTGCATGACAGGAAAAAGGAATTCAGGATTTTTCGGCGGCATACATCCCACGGACGGATCGGACAAGGCGCTGACGGATCAGAAGCCCATCCGGTTCCTGGAACCGGACACGGTGACTATTTATCTGAACCAGTCGCTCACCGGCGGCTGTAAACCCCTGGTGAAAGAGGGGGAGCAGGTGGTAAAGGGGCAGCTGATCGCCAGGTCAGAGGGCTTTGCCCGGGATCATCTGCATGCCAGCGTCACCGGACGGGTGGAGAAGATTGCCGAGATCCGGGAAAAGGGAACATCCCGGACGGCATTTGTGATTGCCCGTCAGGGGGAGCAGACAGAAGAACCTGCTGCCGCGTATCAGAAAGAATTTTCAGATCTGGCCGGATATTCCAGAGAAAAGATTCTGGAGGCAATCATGGAGGGCGGCCTGGTAGGCATGGGCGGCGCGGGATTCCCCACCTATAAAAAATATGATGGACAGAAGCTGGACTGGCTGCTGATCAACGCAGCGGAGTGTGAGCCTTTTCTTACCTGCGATCACCGGCTGATGCTGGAAGCCGGGTATCAGGTGCTCAATGGCGTGCGGCTGCTTTTGAAGGCATCAGGGGCGAAGAAAGCCTATATCTGTATGGAGGAGAATAAGCGTGACGCCGCGGCGCATCTTAAGGAACTGCTTGAGGGGCATTCCGATCCCATTGAGATCCGGCTGCTGCCGGTGCGGTATCCCCAGGGCGGTGAGCGGCAGCTGATTCAGACAGTGCTGGGCGTGGAGGTACCCCAGGGCGGTCTTCCCGCCACGGTGGGAGCCGTGGTGTCCAATGTGGGAACCGCTGCGGCCTGCGCGGACGCGGTGCTGGGCGGCAGACCGCTGACCCACCGGATTGTGACGGTGACAGGGCTTGTGAAGGAGGCGGCAAATTACCGGGTGCCTATCGGAACTCCCATCCGGCAGCTGCTTGCCGCCTGCGGAGGCGTGACGGCAGAGAAGAACCGGGTGATTATCGGCGGCCCCATGACAGGAAATTGTGTCGCGGTGGACTGGAAGGGAGAGGAGCTTCCCTTTGTGACAAAAACCACCTCCGGCGTGGTGGTGCTTCCGGAATTTTCCAGCCGGGAGCAGCCCTGTATCCGCTGCGGCGGCTGTGAGCGGGTCTGCCCGGCCGGACTGGTTCCTTATCAGATCGACAGCGCGTTCCGGCAGGAGGACTTTGATCTGTGCGAAAAACTGTACGCCAGCGAGTGTATTGCCTGCGGCTGCTGTTCCTATACCTGTCCTGCCCGGCGGGAACTGACATGGACGGTCCGCACGGCCAGGGATACCGTGAAACAGAGAATGCGCGAGAGAAAGGCGGGGAACTGATGAGAGAGATACAGAAACATGCAGGGCCGCATCTGCGGGCGCCGCGAACTACCAGAGGTCTGATGCTGGATGTGGCCATCGCGCTGGTGCCGGCCCTTCTGGGAGCGATTTATTTCTTTGGAATCCGCTCCCTCTACATGACGGCATTTTCCGTGGCTGTCTGTGTGCTGACAGAATTTCTGTGGCAGAAGCTGACGAAAAAGCCGGTGACGGCAGGGGACTTCAGCGCGGTGGTGACCGGTATGCT
>DVIN01000014.1 GCA_018711275.1 Candidatus Pullilachnospira intestinigallinarum | reverse complement strand
CTTGTTTCCATATTACTTTCGCTCGGCCAAGCTATGTAACAAAGCTGCTGTTGTTTTCATACCTGATCGGATGATATCACAGGTATTTATCAACAGCATTTCTGTTTCATTTGCTCTTATAATACCACTTTTTATAGTTTTGTCAACAGGTTTTTCAGATTTATTCGGCATTTTTACCATGCTTTTCACTTTTAGTTTTTTATTTAAACAGTATTTCTGTTCTATTGAATCTCATTTTCATTCTTCATATAATCCATTCTGTTGGTAATTGTAATTTTCCACAAAAGCGTCTTCTCTTTTTTGTAAAATAATTCCACGAACATTTTTCTTGTTTTGTCCGCCGATTACAAGCAGGCAATCCCCGCTCCACTGTTTGACAGCAAAAACGGAGGGACGCGCAGGCGATATCTTTCCTTCCGCCGCAGTACTCTCGCTTTGCCGGGGCAGACCCTGCGATCTTCGCGGAGCGTTTTTCTTTCACAGAAAAGCAATTTCCTGCAAAAGAAAAAAGAGGACCCCTCTGCCACAGGTTCCTCTTTCCATTCCCTTTCTTACGGCAAAAAAGCCGCCGCACGCCATATTCAATACTCCACCGTCATCACCAGATCCTGATCGTAATCCCCGAAATGTTTTCCGAACAGGTTGAAACCTCCCACATACCGGGCATCTTTTTTATTTCCAAGCCTCACTTTCACAAAAGGCGCGTCCATCAGATGAAGCTGATCGATGACCGTATCGCCTGCCCGTTCTCCGTCAATCCAGCAGCCTTCCTGATCCACCACCCAGGTAACCCAAAGGCCATACTGCGTACTGCCGTCCGGAATACTGGGGGGATTCAGCCGTCCCCGCCTGGCTCCCAAATCTCCCGGGCTGGTCCAGGTTCCGCACTCTACGCCATTGATCCATACGGTAATGTCCGATTTCCAGTCCTCCCGGTAACCGGGTGCTTCCGAGCAGATCTCGCCAGAAAAGGCCAACCGCTTGGGCGTTCTTTTTTTGGGAACTTTGTTGGGAAACTTATATTCCACATATCCGGAAGACGTCCAGAGAACGCCGGCCCGAATTCTTTCCGGATAATAGAAGCACTGCTCCATATCCTCATTTCCCAGAACACCATCTTCCGCGCACAGACCGCAGGTGGGCGACACCTGACAGCCGGTGTACGCTCCTACCGGCATTTCCATATTCACCAGTTCATTGATCTCCGCGTTTTTTTTCACCAGATTGATATTCAGGATATCCACTTTTCTGGTACACAGCTTGGTGGTTCCGCGGGTTCCCGGCTGTTCCTCCATTCTGAGCAGCCCTGCTTTTTCCAGAATCTTCAGATGAAATGCCGCGCTGGACGCCGGAAGATTCATCTCCTTGGCAATTTCTCCGATGATCAGACTTTTATCATAAAGAAGCTGCAGAATTTCCAGGCGCACCGGAGAGGCCAGCGCCTTTCCCAGATCGTACAATTCTTCCATTTCTTCAATATCATACTCTTTTATTTTTGCCATAATTTCCCCCGTCATTTCCCGCGTCAGCGCAGTCCGAGAGTCTGCGCCAGCTTCCTTATATATTCCGGCGTGGTACCGCAGCAGCCGCCCACAATACCGGCGCCCGCATCCACCAGAACTTTTGTATATTTCGCAAAGTCCTCCGCATTCATACTGTAGACAGCTTCGCCCTTCTCATTGATCACCGGCATTCCCGCGTTGGGCTTGGCAATCACCGGAACCTGAGCAACTTCCTTCATGTTGCGGACTACGGATTCCAGCTGATCCGGCCCCACGGAGCAATTCAGCCCCACGGCAGCCGCTCCCATTTCCTGGAGAGAAATCACCGCCTCCACCGCATTGCCTCCGTACATGGCCGTTCCGTCTGCTTCCAGGGAAAGAGTGCACATCACCGGAAGTTCACAGACGGACTGGGCGGCGTCCAGAGCCACAATGGTTTCCTCCACACTCAGCATGGTCTCCGCCACCAGAAGATCCGCCCCCGCGTCTGCCAGAGCGCGCACCTGTTCCTGATAGGCGTGGTACAGCCGGTCATATGTCATATCCCCCTTGGGCTCCATCAGCTGGCCAGTGGTGGTCACATCTCCCGCCACAAACGCCCGGCCGTCCACAGCCTTTCGGGAAATTCTCACCAGCTCCGCATTCAGACGTTCCACCTGATCCTCCAGCCCAAAATTGGCCAGGCTGATCCGGTTCGCCGCGAAGGTGGGGGCATAGACGATTTTGCTGCCCGCTTCCACATAGGCGCTCTGCAGTTCCTGAAGCACATCCGGGTGCTCCGTCACCCACTGTTCCGCGGAGACGCCCCGGGGAAGCCCGGCTTTCATCAGGTTGGACCCGGTGGCTCCGTCCAGCAGGATCACTCCCTGTTGTGTCAGTTGTTCAAATTCCTGTCGTGTCATGTGTTTTCTCCTCTTTCGGGAAATCTCTCCGCCGCCTTTGGCGGAATATTATCCCGGCAAAAATCTCTTTCAGCAAAAGCGCCTGATCCTGCCGAATCAGGCGCTTTTATACCGTTCTTGTTTATTCTCCGTCTGTGGTTTCCCCACCATCGGCAGTTTGGGCATCATCTGCGCCGTCTGTGCTTCCGGTATCTCCGGTGTTCCCTGTGCCGTCCGTATTTCCAGCATCACCGGTAGCCTCCGTACTGTCGGCGTCTCCGGTATTCTGGGTATCTTCCGCAGTTTCCTGCTTCAGTTCATAGGGCTGGCTGTCTGTCACCTTCACCTTCTTCCAGACGCCATTCTTCACTTCCATATCTGCCGCGTCTTTCCACTCCGCAAGCAGATCGTCATACTGTTCGTCCTCTCTGTCACTGATGATCAGCTTCTTCTCATTCTCCGTAGCCTCTTCATCAAATTTCAGATCCAGCCGAACCACATAATAGGCATCTTCTCCTTCCACAACCTGCGGAACCACCTGGCCGTCCTCCAGATCCGCCACCGCATCTTTGATGGCCTGGTCCGTGGCTTCATCGCCCTCGCCGCTGGAGCTGAAGGTTCGCTCCACCGCAGACAGGTTCTCGTCCACTTCTTTTGCCAGGGCGTCCATATCCGCGGAAGCCGGATCCTCCGCAGCCTCCACCTTGTCCAGAATCTGCTGCGCCTGATCCATCTTCTCCGCTTTTTCTTCATCGGTCAGATCCACCGTATTGCCGTCCTCATCCGTCTCCGTTCCCTCCGTGGACACCTCCACAAAGGTCACGCGGGTCTGAGCCGCCTCCTCGTCAGAGACCTCCCGGTCCACATCGGCAACCATGGGATCCCGCATCTTCTGACGGATGGTATACAACTCCATATACGTTTTCACATCATCCCCGGAAACTGCCAGGGCTTCCAGCGTCTCTTCATCGTTGCTGTCCATGAAGGTTTTTGCCGCTTCATCAATGGCCGCCTGTTCTTCCTCGGTAATACTCACGCCGTAATCTTCCGCATGTTCCTGCATCACATACAGTTCTTTGATGGTATCCATCACATTATCCTTGATATCTTCGCCGTAAGTCCTGCCCTCTTCCGTCTCGGTACTCCAGTATTCTCCGCCGTCCATACCGTAGCTCTGCGCCAGCATCCGATAGTATCCCTCCATCTCCGCCTGGTCGGTACGGAGAATGTAACTGGCCAGTCCCAACGTCACTTCCTGGCCATCCACAGTGGCAACCGTCTGCGTTCCATCTAAATTTCCACATCCGGAAAGTCCGGAAACGCCCAGAGCCGCTGCCAGCATACCGCATGCCATTCTTGTACTTAACTTTTTCATTTGATCCTCCAGATTTTATGTCAACTTACGCTGCCAAATCTCTTTTTCCACAGCGTCATTGTTACTTATTATATTCCATTTTGGATGTGCGGGCAACCTATTTCATACTTTTTTCACAGGCAGAAATTTGTGTACAGTTTCCGCTATGCCTTTTGCTATAAAAACAGGAAAGACAATCAGAGAGCCGGGCTGCAGGAAACGTAGCCTGTGTGCATGCTTTTGTGACAGTGAAGCCGGAAGGCTGAACTGTTACCATTTTAGCAAATAAACAATTTGACATTTTCTCATCCCTTTGCTAATATAAATATAGAAATAGGCACTACCGATAAGCGGTTAGTCCAAATAGATTTCAGTTAAAAAAAGTAACCGTATCCTTTGGCGTGGGGCGGTTACTTTTTTGTATAATCAATGTATGCCACTAAGATCGCAACAACAATACCAAGTATCATCAAAACGATGGAGAGCATTTCATAATCACTCATAAGTTCGCCCTCCTTTCCTGGATTTCTCTTTGCAGAGATTTCTATGTAATCAGAGGGTTCAGTCCCTCTGTCGAAGGACCAACCGCCTACCGTTCTCTGGCAGTGCCTGTTTTGATTTTATCAGAACGTCCGTTCTGTTTCAACTACTATTTTATTTGCAGACAACCTCTGCTCCCCGTTTTCTCATTCTCTGCTTCTTTTCCATAGGAAACCGTTCAATCGGGGCATCCAGCGCATTTGCCACCTCACTTCTCTCATTTTATAAGTTTTTCCAGCTCTTCTGACAATTTTGCCTTCATACTTTTCAATTCGGAATCCGAGGGGCAATTTCCGTCACTGTACATTTTCTCCCTGGGATACCACCAGACAGGGCCTTTCCCTTTATTCCCGTAATTTTCCAAATCACCATTTTTTCTTGGGAATAAATGCCAATGGAGGTGCGTATCGCAATTTCCCAGCAGTTCATAGTGCATCTTTTCAGCGCCAAACGCATTTGATACCGCCTTTGCTACAATGGACATTTCCTCTAAAAACTTTCTTTTTACAGAAGGCTCTAACTGAAACAATTCTATTTTATGCTCCTTACAAAGAAAGAGAGAATATCCATAAAAGTGCTGATGATCTCCAATCACGACATATCCTGTTTCCAATTCTTTGACAAAATACGGATTTTCACCTTTTTTTATCATGTCAATTCTTTCACAAACCAGACACATATATTATCGCCTCACTTTCCAATATTCAAAACATCTCCCTGATGTTTTGGATCATCCTTATCAGCTCTAAACTCAACTCTTCACCAGCACCTGCATCCTTTCCAGAATCTCCCCCGCCTTCTCCAGCACATTCTCTTTCCCCTTTGCCCGACGGTTTCTTGGTGTATAGAGAAAATAGGGATTGGTCTCCACCTTAAACTTCATCTCGTCCGGATACATGGCGATCACCTGGGGAACGGCGGCGGGATCGATTTTCGCCTGCTCGTACATGGTAAACTTCAGCTCCTCCCCCAGCTGGCGTACCTCCGTCATATAGATCCGGTGAGCCAGGGCTTTCAGGCGGGCCACTGCCAGCAGGTTCTGCACGGTTTTCGGCGGTTCGCCGAACCGGTCCAGAAGTTCCTCCAGCATATCATCGTACTCTTCTTCATTTTCGATGCCGGCAATCCGTTTATAAATATCCAGCTTCAGATATTCATTGGGAATGTATTTTTCCGGAATGTAAGCGTTCACGCTGAGATCAATGGTGGTCTCAAAATCCTCCTGTACCGGCAGGCCCCTGGCTTCCTTCACCGCTTCGCCCAGCATTTTGCAGTAGAGATCGTATCCCACCGCCTCCATGTGGCCGTGCTGCTCCGCGCCCAGAAGATTTCCGGCGCCGCGGATTTCCAGATCCCGCATGGCGATTTTGATGCCGCTGCCCAGCTCCGTGAACTCCCGGATGGCATGAAGCCGTTTCTCCGCCACTTCCTTGAGCATCTTGTTTCTCCGGTACATGAGGAACGCATAGGCGGTCCGGTTGCTTCTTCCCACCCGCCCCCGCAGCTGGTAAAGCTGGGACAGGCCCATCTGATCCGCGTCGTGGATGATCATGGTATTCACATTGGAAATGTCCAGGCCGGTTTCAATGATGGTGGTGGATACCAGCACATCGATGTCGCCATTGATAAATCCCACCATGATTTTCTCCAGCTCCCGCTCCCGCATCTGTCCATGGGCGAAGGCCACATTGGCCTCCGGCACCAGCTTCGCGATCTGATTGGTGATCTCGTCAATATTATTGACCCGGTTGTACACATAGAACACCTGGCCGCCCCGGGCCATTTCCCGGGTGATGGCCTCCCGTACCAGTTCCTCATTGTACTCCATCACATAGGTCTGAATGGGAAGGCGATCCTGCGGCGGCTCCTCCAGCACACTCATATCCCGGATGCCGATAAGGCTCATGTGCAGTGTCCGGGGAATGGGGGTGGCGGTCAGTGTCAGCACATCCACATTTTTCTTCATCTGCTTGATTTTTTCTTTATGAGTGACGCCAAAGCGCTGCTCCTCATCGATGATCAGCACCCCCAAATCCTTAAACTGCACGTCGGCGGACAGTACCCGATGGGTGCCGATGACAATATCCACCAGTCCCTTTTTCAGATCCTCCACGGTTTTCTTCTGCTGGGCCGCTGTGCGGAACCGGCACAGAAGATCCACCCGCACCGGAAAATCCTTCAGCCGCTGGGAAAATGTGTTGTAATGCTGCTGGGCCAGAATAGTGGTGGGAACCAGATAAACCACCTGTTTTCCCTCCTGGACAGCCTTGAAGGCCACCCGGATGGCGATTTCCGTTTTGCCGTAACCCACATCGCCGCAGACCAGCCGGTCCATGATCTTCCCGCTTTCCATGTCTTTTTTGGCCGCTTCAATGGCCGCCAGCTGATCCTCCGTCTCCTCAAAGGGAAACATTTCCTCAAATTCCTTCTGCCAGACCGTATCCGGCCCGTACTTGAACCCCTGCTGATGCTCCCGGACCGCGTACAACTCCACCAGCTCCCTGGCGATATTTTTCACAGCGCCCCGGACACGGGTTTTCGTCTTTTTCCAGTCCTGACCATCCAGCCGGTTCAATTTGGGCGGCTTCGCGTCGGCCCCGGCATATTTCTGCAGGACGTCCAGCTGGGTGGCCAGCACATAAAGGGTACTGTCCCCGGCGTACTCGATTTTGATGTAATCCTTCATCACGCCGTCCACCTTCAGCTTTTCGATGCCCCGGTAGATTCCCAGTCCGTGATTTTCATGCACCACAAAATCGCCCACAGACAACTCGTTGAAGCTCTGGATCCGCTGGCCTTTATACTCACTTTTCTTTCTCCGCTTTTTCTTTTCCCGGCCGAAAATATCCGTCTCTGAAATCATCACGAATTTGCACCAGGGATACTCAAATCCTCTGGTCACATGGCCGTAGGAGGTACGGATTTCCCCCGGCTGGATAACCCTTTCCGGATCATCGCTGTAAAAAGCGGCCAGTCCTTCCTCCCGGAGATCCTCCGCCAGACGGGCTGCCCGTGACCGGGAGCCGGACAGCAGCAGCACCTGATAGCCGCTTTTCTTCCATCCCTTCAGATCCTTCACCAAAAGCTCAAAGCTGTTGTTATAAGGATTTACCGAACGCACGGTAATCTGGCTGTCATAATGAAATTCCCAGTCTCCCGCGCGCGGTTCCATCATGGACAGGGACAGGGTATGACGGCGGTTGATCCGGTGAACCACCTCCTGATGCTGCCAGATCAGCTTCATCTGTCCAGGCAGCAGATATCCCTTCTCCAGCCGGTGAATCATACTCTCCCGAAATTCCTCTTCCGTGGCCTTCGCGTGTTCCACCAGCCGGTTGGGTTCATCCAGCACCACCAACGTATCTTCCGGAAAATAATCCAGAAGGGATACGGTATCCCGGCAGAAGTAATGAATAAATCCCTCCGCCCCCGCGCAGCGCTCCGTCTGAGTAAGCTGCTCCTCCAGTTCTTTTACCAGACGGCCGATATTGGCGGCCTCCTGGGTCTTCATCTCCTCCCGCAGCTTCTTCTGACAGGCCTGCGCCTCTTTCTTTATGGCCTCCAGACCCTTTTTTCGTTTTTCATGGTCCAGCACCAGTTCCGTGGCGGGATAAATGACAATCTCCTCCAGATTTTCGATGGAGCGCTGGCTTTCCGCGTCAAAGCTGCGGATGGAATCAATCTCATCACCCCAAAGCTCGATCCTCCAGGGATTTTCTTCCGTCAGAGAAAACACATCAAGGATGCCGCCCCGGACGGAAAACTGGCCGGGCACCTCCACCTGGGGCGTCCGTTCATAGCCCAGTTCCACCAGCTGTCGGGTCACCTCTTCCAGATCCACAGGGCTGTCGCTTTGAAAACGCAGAACGCTGCTTTCAAGCACCGAAAGCGGCAGCAGGCAGTCCATACAGCCATCAATGGAAGCCACCACCGTGGCCCGGTTCCGTTCCATCAGCGCCCGGATTACCCGGAGGCGCTCACGGGTAATGAGATTTCCGTGGATATCGGCCTGGTAAAAAATCAGATCCCGGGAGGGATACAGAAACGTCTCCGGATCATACATCCGGTAATCTTCATAAAATTCCCGGGCTTTCAGATCATTTTCCGCAAGAATCAGCCGGAAAGAAAATCCGCAGCCAACCCCATTGGCAAAATGCGCCTTCTGGGAATCAATACAGCCGGAAACCTGCACGATTCCCGGCTTTTTCACCTGTCTGTTTATTTCCTCAAAATCAGCGAGCTGATACAATGGCTGTACGAATGCGTTCATACATCTTTTCCTTTCCTGTGGACAGCCGCGCACGGTTTTTGCCTCCCGGCATCTGTCCGCGCGTCAACGTTCCGTCCTTTCCCTTACTCCTGCACAGGCTTCGGAGCCGCCTTGGTCCGATTAAAGCAATTCATCGCCTCATCGATTTGTCCCCGGACAATCATAGCCGCCGCCTGGGCCGCATGGCCAATGGCTTCTTCCACCAGAGGCCGGTCTTCTTTTCCAAAGGTTCCCAGCACATAATCCGCCAGATCCCAGTTCTTCGGTTTTTCGCCCACGCCGATGCGGATCCGCTGAAAATTCTGCGTACCCAGCTGCGCAATGATGCTCTTAATTCCATTGTGACCGCCGGCACTGCCTTTTTTCCGGATCCGGATATTTCCAGGTTCCAGACTGATATCGTCATAAATCACCAGCAATTCCGTCTCCGGGTCGATTTTATAATAATCCACCAGCCCCCGGATGGCCTCCCCGCTGAGATTCATAAAGGTCAGAGGCTTTGCCAGAAGCACTTTCTGCCCCTCCATCATTCCCTTGCCAACCATGGCCTTATGGCTGACTCCGCCTCCGGGGATCCGGTACCGGTCCACCAACTCGTCGATGGCGTCAAACCCCACATTGTGGCGGGTATTTTCATATCTTTTTCCTGGATTTCCCAGGCCTGCGATAATAAACATTTCCGTCTCCTTTGCCGCATCCGTCAGGTAAAATACACCAGCTCCTGCTCCGGCTTCGCGGCCTCTTTAATCTCTTTGGCATAGAGTACCGGCCCTTCATCATGGTATACGTCCATGTACTCTTTTTCCACCCGGGCCGTCACCTCCACCCAGGAGCCCATCCGCAGTTTCCCCGCGTCCGGTTTCTTGCACACATAGCCGATGAACTGGGTATCATCCGCACAGCAGGTCATGGCCATTCTTCCCGGCACAAAAAATCCCGCGTTCAGATCTCTGCTTTTCAGCACCTGCCCTTTGAAGCGGACGGTTTTCCCCACATAATTGTCCAGATTGTCCATCATATCAATGTACCAGATACCGTAATCAATGTCCTCAATATCAATGACATCCGCATTCATGTCGTAAGGCATCTCATCCTGGAAAATATCCTCGATCTCGCCGTTTTCATCCTCAAAAAGCACCTCCGCCGCAGGGCTCACCACCTTGACGCTTCTGCGGAAATTTGCCAGCGGATTGTCCGGCTGACACCGGTTGAAAATCACCATATCCGCGCCCCGGATCATCTCCATGAAAATGGATTTCATATTATTCATATAAATCTGGAAGCAGCTGGCGTCCACCGTGACAATGTGCTGCGCCATATCCCATCCTCTGGGCATGGACATCTCATACAGTTTTGCCACAGACCAGAGCGGATTATACTCAATCAGCACCCGCTCCGGACGGTACTTTTTGTCCAGAGCCTTCAGGGTTTCCAGGGTGAAATCCTCCGGATTTTCGATAATTTCCATCACTGTATTGCATTTTTTCAGTTCCGCCGGATCATATTCCTCTTCCCCCTCCTCGCACACCAACAGCAGGGTCTGTTCGGGAATCTGGAAATACGGCTGACGGATGGTAAAATCCAGGAACTGGGTCTTTCCGCTTTCCAGAAATCCGGTAATTAAATATACGGGAACATCTCTCTCAAACATGACTATTTCACTCCAAACAATTCTGCAAGTTTTCCTTCATCCATCTTGGAACCGATCACGCAGAGCTTTCCGGTCACCTGGGGCGCCCCCGTGCGGATCTCATACTCTTCCGGAACCATGTCAAAATAAATCCACTGGCCGTCCGGGCTGTCCACCATTCCCTTGGCCCTAAGAATCACGCCAAAGCTGTCATCCTCCGACAGTTTTTTCAGCATCTCCTCCAGCTCCTGACGGGTAAACTTCTTCGGCGTCTCCCGTCCCCAGCTGGTGAATACCTCGTCTGCGTGGTGATGATGGTGGTGATCGTGGTCATGGCCGCAGCCGCAGTCATGGTCATGATCGTGATGGCAGTGCTCATGGTCGTGCCCATGATCGTGGTGGCAATGCTCATGGTCATGGCCTTCGTGGTCGTGGTGGCAATGCTCATGGTCATGCTCCTCGTGGTCGTGGTGGCAATGCTCATGGTCATGACCTTCGTGGTCGTGGTCATGCTCATGGCCTTCGCAGCCGTGCCCGTGGTCATGCTCCTCGTGGGCTTCACCGCAAACCGGGCAAATCTCTTCGTCCTCCCGACGGCCCTGCTCCATGGCCTCCAGAATCTGGCTCCCCTCCAGTTTCTCAATGGGTGTGGTGATGATCACCGCATCCTTGTTGACGCCGCGAATCAGTTCTACCGCCTGCTCCACTTTCTCTTCCGTGGCCTTGGGGGTATCGGTACGGCTGAGAATGATGGTTTTGGCATATGCCAGCTGATTCTCAAAAAACTCCCCAAAATTTCTCATGTACATCTTACATTTATTCACGTCCACCACAGTGGTATAGCTGTTCAGACTGATCTCACAGTCGGTTTTGACATTCTTTACCGCCTTGATCACATCGGAAAGCTTGCCCACGCCGGAGGGCTCGATGACGATCCGATCCGGATGATAGGTGTCGATCACTTCTTTTAAGGAAGTTCCGAAATCTCCCACCAGAGAGCAGCAGATACAGCCGGAATTCATTTCTCTGATCTCAATGCCGGACTCTTTCAGAAAGCCTCCGTCAATACCGATCTCACCGAATTCATTTTCGATGAGCACCACCTGCTGTCCCTTTAAAGCCTCGCTGAGAAGCTTCTTAATCAGAGTTGTCTTTCCGGCTCCCAGGAAACCGGATATAATATCAATCTTTGTCATTGTTTACACGCCTCCTTGAGTTTTCCAAATCAACGACCAAAAAGGGCTGTTTTCCAAAACAGCCCCCATATGACTATATTTTCCCAAAAGCGGCATGCCTGCCGCTTCCCGTCCTATTATAAGCTCACTGCGTCCAAATTGTAAAGCCTGAACCTGCAGTTTTTTTCTCATTTGACAGCAGTTGGGCCTTCCGGACGTACTGCCGCAATTTGCCATATGCGGACTTTTCTGTTTCCAGTTATGAGGCAGGCAAAGAACCAAAGGAAACAGCAGCCGAAATCCATGCGTTTCCAGCTGCTGTCTGTGCGTTATGTCTGTATATTACCTACCGAAATATCCCTGTATTTCCTCCATTCTCGCGGACTGCCGCACATGGAAGGGGCACCGCGAATCACAGTGGCCGCAGCCCACGCAGTCGGAGGCCTTTTTCTTCAGGTTTACATAATGATCTTTCGCCAGGGCGTCCCCTGCCCTGGCCAGATCATAATATTTATTGATCAGCCCCACATCCAGTCCTGCCGGGCAGGGCTGGCAGTGATTGCAGTACACGCAGACGCCCTCCGCCTCCTGCGGCGTGAAGGTTCCCAGCACAGCATAGTCCCTCTCTTCGGGAGATGCCTCCAGAAATCCCAGAATTCTTTTCAGATCCTCCCGATTACGGATTCCCGGCAGCACGGTGAGAACCCCCGGTTTATCCAACGCATACTGGATACACTGATATTCCGTCAGCGCTTTTCCAAAATGAGATGTCTTCGGATTCAGCAGCTGCCCGCCGCCGAATGCTTTCATCACGGAAATTCCCACACCTTCTTTCCCGCATCTGCCAATCCACGCTGCGGCGGATCTTCTCCGGATCCAGGGTCCACCCGTAGGCGCCGCCGGAATAATCCGCGCCGAAATGGATCTGATAGTATATCTGCTTTCTGCAGCCCGCGGCTGCCCGCCCAAAGGCTTCAAAGGGCGAGCTGTCGGAGGCGGCCATATCAAAATAGTTGACCCCTGCCTCCATGGCCATTTCCACCGCTGCCTGGGTCTCTTTCTCTCCGGAAGCTCCCAGGGAGCTGTTTCCCAGCCCCAGAATGCTGATCTGCTCTTCCCCTCTGGGAAGTTTTCTGTATTCCATTCCCGTAATCCTTTCCTGTAAGACAGCAGAAGGCTGAACCGTTACTTTTTCAACCTAACTGTTCAGCCTTTCTATTTCTTACATACCCAGTTTCTCTGCGAAATCAGCCATCGCTTCCGAAATCTTGATCTGCTGCGGACATACAGCCTCACAGCTGCGGCATCCGATACATGCGTTGGGACGTTTGTCCTCCGGAACCGCCGACAGCGCCATGGGAGCGATAAATCCTCCGCCGGTAAAGCAGTGTTCATTGTACAATGCCAGCAGTCCCGGAATATCCAGTCCCTGGGGACAGTGGCTGACACAGTAATGACATGCGGTACAGGGAAGCGCGATCTTTTTCACCATCTCGTCCGCCATATCAAGCAGCGCCTTCCTCTCCGCGTCATTTAACGGTTTGTCCTCCTCAAAGGTGCGGATATTTTCCTGCATCTGGGTCATATCCGACATACCGGACAGTACCATGGTCACGCTGGGAATGGATTGCTGGAAACGGAACGCCCATGCGGGGATGGTCTCATCCGGCCGCAGCTCTTTCAGCTTTGCGCTCTCCTCTTCCGTAAGGGAAGCCAGCTTGCCGCCCCGCAGCGGCTCCATCACCCACACCGGGATATTGTACTGATTCAGCAGCTCCACCTTGCCTTTGGCGTCCTGGAAGCTCCAGTCCAGATAATTCAGCTGGATCTGGCAGAACTCCATATCCTTCCCGTAAGCCTCCAGGAACCGTTTCATCACTTCCACACTTCCGTGGGCGGAAAATCCCAGATGACGGATCCGTCCCTCTTTTTTCTGTTTCAGAAGATAGTCATAGATGCCATACGCTTTGTTCAGATAGGCATCGATGTTCATCTCACATACATTGTGGAACAGATAGAAATCAAAATACTCCACGCCGCATTTTTCCAGCTGTTTTTCAAAAATCTCCTGCACCTTGTCCATGTTGGAAAGGTCGTATCCGGGGAATTTGGTCGCCAGATAATAGCTGTCTCTGGGATACTTTTTCAGTGCTCTTCCCATCACCAGCTCGGAGTTTCCGTCATGGTATCCCCAGGCGGTATCATAGTAATTCACTCCGTGCTCCATGGCATAATCCACCATTTTTCCGGCAGCCGCCTCGTCAATTTTCGCATCGTCTCCGTCAATGACCGGCAGACGCATGGCGCCCATGCCAAGCGCCGAAAGTTTCAGATCCTGAAATTCCTTATAAACCATCTGTTTTCCTCCTGTCCGAAACAATGGAGAACACGCGCCGCGAATCATCCATTGCCATAAATCACCGATGACACGCACTGCGGCCATCCATTGTCATGAAACCGGTCCGGCGCCGTCTTCACGGTGGCCGGACGCCTTTATCATAAAGTCTAACACGCTTCAGAGCCCCCGACAAATACTTAAATGTAATATCTGTCTATAACCATTTTCTATGGTCGGCTCCAAATTGCTTTCGTTTTTATCATAAGACCTGGAGTATACTTCAAGTCAACAGGAATTTTCAAATTCACCACAGTTTCCGATAAATGTTCTTCAGATCCTCTGCGTCCAGCTGTTTTCTGGTATTGGAGGGACTTCCGCTGGCCATGGCATCCTCGGCCATCTTATCGATTTGCGCAAAAAATTCTTCCTTATTAATGCCGTATTCCTCCAGAGTCGGGATCTGAAGCAGGCGGCACAAATCCACCACCGCTTCCAGGAATTTTCTGCTGGCTTCCTGGTCGCTGTCCCGTTTATCTGCGGCATGGATGGTTCTGGCCAGATAAGCGAAACGCTCATACAGCTCCTCATCGGCGCCGTCCATCACGAAACCGAAGCATTCTTTCAGCAGCATGGCGTTGGACATACCATGGGGTACATGGAACAGAGCGCCGATGGGACGGCTCATACCGTGTACAATGGTCACGGAAGAATTGTTAAAAGCGATACCCGCCTCCAGCGCAGCCACCGCCATCCGTTCTCTGGCTTTCACATCCGATCCGTCCTGAAAGGCTCTGGGGAGATAGCGGAAAATCTTTCTCACCGCCGACACCGCGAAGGTATCGGAAAGGCTCTGCGCTCTTTTGGAGGTGTAAGCCTCGATGGCATGAGTAAGAGCATCCAGGCCTGTGGCCGCGGTGATTTTCGGAGGAGCCGTCATCGTAAAGCGGGGATCAATGATGGCCAGATCCGGCATCAGCACGCCGCCTTTTAAGAGCATTTTCACATCATTTTCCGTATCGGTGATGATGGTAAACTGGGTCGCCTCCGATCCGGTTCCCGCTGTGGTTGGAATCGCTGCCATGGGAGGATTCTTCTTTTCAAAGGTCTTTCCCATATAATCCGAAATTTTTCCTTCATTCACTGACATGGCGCCAATGGCTTTCATGGAATCAATGGGGCTTCCTCCGCCCAGCGCCACCAGAAAATCACAGTTTTCCCGGCGGTAAATCTCCAGCCCTTTATAGATCATCTGATCCGTGGGTTCTCCGCTGATTCCGCTGTATACCGCGTACTCCACGCCGGCCTCCCGGAGCGTTTCCTCCACTGCAGCGGCATTCCCCAGATGCACCATCACTTCATCGGTTACAAGAAGGGCTTTCTTTCCCATATCCTTCAGATAGTTTTTTGCTTCTTTCAGTGCATTTTCCCCGGACACAATATGGCCCGGCATAATGAATTCTCTTGCCATTTTTTCTCTCTCCTCGTTTTTTGTTTCTGCGTTTTCCGTCAGCCTGGACGGCTGTCATACGCCGAAAAGGGAGGCCGGTCATCGGATACCGGCGCCCCCTTTGTCAAAGATTGTACTTTGTCTTGATATTAATATCCGTAAACAGGAATTCCTCATCCGGCTGCCTGCCGCGCACCAGCAGATCATACAGAAGCTTGGGCGGATAATTGCCCTGCACATATGCCTCCTGGTCAATCAGGAAATCCACGCTGCCGTCCCGGAGGGCCTGTACATTTTCCCTGGTAAGGTCGTAGATTATCACATGGGGGCGTTCTCTGACGCCGATCCCCAACCGGTCGAAAGCCTTCCAGACGCCTTCCTGTCCGGCGGAGGCCACAAAGATTCCGGCCAGATCCGGCGTCCGCTCCATAGCCTCCGTAACAATTTTCTCCACTTCTCCGGCATCATCGAAACTGCTCTGTACTCCCAGAATCTCCGCCTCCGGCCAGGAGGCCTTCAGTTCCTGGATAAATCCCTCAATCCGCAGGCTGTTGACGCTGTTGGTGAAATACCCGGTAACTGCCAGGATCTTTCCCCGTCCTCCGGTCAGCATGCCCATCAGTCCGGCCGCAGCCCGGCCGCTCTGCTTATTATCCAGTCCCACAAAGCAGGTACGTCCGGCTCCCACAATATCGGAATTAAAGGTAATCACCGGAATTCCCTGCTCCCGGGACAGCCAGCTGAGCCTTGCCCGGATACGCTCGCACTGAATCGGCATCAGAGCCAGTCCGTCAATGCCCTCTTCCACCAGTTCATCGATCACTTCCAGCTGCCGCTGTTCATCGATGGTTTCCAGATTCCGACACAGAACCTGTACCCCCTGCTGCTTCAGCAGTCTGGCCGCGTCTTCAATCCCCTGATTCACCCGGATCATGAAAGAGGAACCGGCCAGCTGTGTCACCACACCGATTTTCAGGTTTTTTCGTCCGCTTTCTCTGGGGACATAGCCCATCTGCTCCGCAATGGCCCAGATTCGCTCTGCCACCTCCGGCCGGATCCGCCCCCGTTTATGCAGCGCCCTGTCCACCGTTCCCCGGGACACCCCCGCCTGTTCGGCAATATCCTGTATTCTGACCGACATTTTTCCTCACCTGCCTGTTGTCCGGCAATTTATAATCCGGTATTCTCCGCAATAAACTTCCTTGCCCGGATGGCATACTCCAGCGGGTTGGCTTTCGCGGGATCCTGCTCCGCTTCCACCACCATATAGCCCTCGTATCCGGCATCCTCCAGCACCTTGAAAATCGGCGCGAAGTCAATGCAGCCGTCACCGGGAATAGTAAACGCGCCTGCCCGGACGCCGTCCAGGAAGCTCATGTCTTTCTCCTTTACCTGTGCCACCACTTCCGGCCGGATATCCTTCAAATGTACATGTTTGATCCGTCCGATATAAGTCTTCACCATCTCCAGCGGATCTTCTCCGCAGTATGCGAAATGTCCCGTATCAAACAGAAGGCTCATATATTCCGGATCGGTGTTCTCCATCAGTCTTGCCGTCTCCTCAGCGGTCTGTACCACCGTACCCATATGATGGTGGTAGGTCAGGGAAATGCCGTACTCTTCTTTCGCGATTTTTCCCAGTCTGTTAAGCCCTGTACACAGCCGCTCCCATTCCTGATCATTCATCACATACTTGTGTCCGAAAATGGGAGTATTCAGCTGTCCCTGCACGCTGTAGCTCTGCTCGGAAGCGCCGATAATCTTCGCGCCCATGGCTTTCAGAAATGCCAGCTGCGCCCGGAACTCCTTCTCCACCTCCTCAAAAGGCTTTGTCAGCAGGAAGGAAGAAAACCACTGATTGCAGATTTCCACTCCCCTCAGATCCAGAGCTCTTTTCAGCACCTGAGGATCCTTCGGATATTTGTTTCCCACCTCGGAGCCGGTGAAGCCTGCCAGCGCCATCTCGCTGACACACTGCTCAAACGTATTTTCTTTTCCCAGATCCGGCATGTCGTCATTGGTCCAGGCAATGGGGGCGATACCCAGTTTTACTTTTTCTTTATCAAACATGATTCGTTTCTCCTGTTTTCCCGGCAGCATTCCGGCCCGGAAGCCCTTCTGCCGTATTTTATTTCAGGGACCGTTCCCGCACAGAGAGCGGCCCCACATTTCTTATTCGTCGAATTTGGCGTCATGCAGCCAGACGTATCTTTCGTCCTCGCACCGGTCCGTCTGCAGCCAGGGATTTCCGTCCAGATGGCGGATCATCCAGCAGGTATACATCTGGTAGCCCGGAGCCACCGCCTGGGGATGCAGCTCTCCTCCGGGAATGGCGGAAAAGCTTCCGTCGGTGCTCTTAAACACCTGATCCCCCACAAAGCTGGCGCCAAATCCTTCCGGATGGTCGAATTTGAAATAGTAAGTCTCCGGCTGGGGATGACGGTGGGGCAGATAGCCCGACCAGTTGCCCCGGTCATTGAGCACTTCGCCCAGCACCATATTGGACCAGGGAGCGATATCGTGGTCGAAAATGGTATTCACTCTTCTCTTTGCCACGTTTCCGAACTTTCCTACACAGGAATAGCCCCAGGGAGCATCCTCGGGCGCGTACAGTTTCGCCGCAAAGGTTTTCTCATTCTTTGTGGACTGTACCAGAATCTCCGCGTCCGTCACAGCCTCCACGGAAACCTCACATCCCGTGCACACATGGGCCGCCCAGGGACCCTGGGTAAATACGCTCTCTCTGGACACTTCTTTTTCCTGTCCGTCAAACCGGAAGACAATCTTTCCGGACAGCAGCAGCACAGCCGTCTCCTCGCCTTCCTTCAGAAAGCTTCTGGTCTCGCCCGCTTTCATCCGGTAAACGCGGATGTCCATCATCATCGCGCTGTACTCGTTGTCGTAGGTGGTCAGAATCTTCTCGCCGTTTTCGTCAAACTCCGGATAGCCAAATACCTTTCCCATGAATGATTCCTCCTTAATATTTTCTCGCCGCGTCTCTTCCGGCTTTTACTTCTTTCCAGGCCTCTCTGACGCTTTCCTTCTCGGATACGTCCGCCAGACCCACATCCCACCAGGACTCATAACCGTCGGTCATGGTCTTGGGAATAACCTTCAGGTCGAACAGGCAGGCCACGGTCTGTTTCTTTGCATCCTGCAGCGCGTCCACCAGCTCCTGGATCGTGCGGCAGGTGTAGCTTTTCAGGCCGTATCCTTCTCCGATTTTGGCGTAATCCACCGGAATCAGATCCCCTGTGGGTTTCTTTCCGTCGGTATAGCGGAATTCCGTTGCCAGGCTTCCGATTCCATGGGTCATCTCCAGGTTGTTGATGCAGCCGAATCCGCAGTTGTCAAAGATCAGGATATTCACTTTCTTCCGCTCCTGCATGATGGTCATGATCTCACTGTGCAGCATCTGGAAGCTGGAATCTCCCACCACACAGTATACTTCGTTGTCCGGCTCCGCCATCTTTACGCCCAGCGTCGCGGCCACTTCATATCCCATGCAGGAATAGCCGTACTCCGCATGGTAGCCGCCCCGCTTGTCTGTCCGCCACATTCTCTGCATGCAGCTGGGAAGGGAACCTCCCGCAGTGATGATGGTAGCGTCGGGGTCGATGGTCCGGTTGATGGCAGCCAGCGCCGCGGTCTGGGTGATCCTTCCGTCCGTGAGCTTCACATACTCCGGAATGGTCCTCGGATCTCTCGCTTTGATGATGGGTTCAAAATCATCGCCGGTATACTCGATGCTTCCCAGGCGGTCCATCTCCTTGTCCCAGGCTTCCTTGGCCGCCTCAATCTCACCGCTGTAGGCGGAAACATAGCCGCGCTCCCGCAGCTTCTCAGCCAGCGCGTTCACCGTTACTTTCGCGTCGCCCACCGCTTTCACTGCGTCCATCTTATAGGCATGGAACCGGCAGTTGTTGATGGTCACAAACTGTACGTCCTCATTCTGGAACAGCCACTTGGAGCTGGTGGTGAAATCGGACAGTCTGGAACCGATGGCAATCACCACATCCGCTTTCCTGGCAATCACATTGGCCGCCAGGGTACCGGTGACGCCGATTCCTCCCAGACAGTAGGGATGGCTGGAACGGCAGGCGCTCTTTCCTCCCTGAGTCTCGCCAAAAGGAATATGGAACTCTTCACAGAACTTCTCCACCTCCTCGCCGGCTTCCGAGAAACGCACGCCGCCTCCCACAATCACCAGGGGATGCTTTGCGGAGGCGATCACCTGGGCCACGTCCTCCAGCTCCTCTTCCACCGCCACCGGACGGGTGATCCGATGCACTCTCTTTTTGAAGAAATACTCCGGGAAGTCGTAGGACTCACCCTCCACATCCTGCGGCAGCGCGATACAGCAGGCTCCGGTCTCCGCCGGATCTGTCAGCACACGCATGGCGTTGATCAGCGCTGTCATCACCTGCTCCGGGCGGGTGATCCGGTCCCAGTACTTGCAGACCGGACGGAACGCGTCATTGGTGCTGACCGCCAGGCTGGAGCTGACCTCCAGCTGCTGCAGCACCGGATCCGGCTGACGGGACGCAAAGGTATCCGCCGGGAATACCAGCAGCGGGATATTGTTTACCGTGGCCGTGGCGCAGGCGGTCACCATGTTGGCCGCTCCGGGGCCCACGGAGGACGCGCAGGCGATGATCTTTCTTCTTCCGCTCTGCTTCGCGAAGGCGATGGCCGCATGGCACATGCCCTGCTCATTTCTGCCCTGCATCACCCGCAGCTGTCCCGGATTGGTATCCAGGGCTTCTCCCAGTCCCACGGCAATCCCGTGTCCGAAAATTGTAAAAAATCCTTCCACAAATTTTGTCTCCACCCCGTCCATGGATACATACTGATTGTCCAGAAAACGGACAATCGCCTGGGCGGTGGTCATTCTCTTTGTCTTGGCCATACCGATTCCTCTCTTTCTTTATACCCGGGCAATCATTTCCCCGTACTGTTCTTTTTCTTCTCTGATAAACGCGTGAACCTCCTCCGGTCCCGGAAGGGAATCGGAGCAGTTATTGCTTCTCACCATCATGGACGCCTCCGCGGATCCGAACTCCAGGCAGTCTATAATATCCCAGCCCTGGTACAGCCCGTACAGGAAGCCGGAGCCATAGCCGTCTCCGCCGCCGAAGCCCTTCCTGGCCTGTACCGGGAACGGCTTGATGGAAAACTTCTCCCCGTCGCAGGTGTAAGCGGTGGAGCCTTTCATACCATGCTTGATCACCACAATCTTGGCGCGGCACCCCTGCCAGTAAGCCGCGGATTCTTCATCCGTCATACCGGGGCGGATCAGCTTCTCCGTCAGGTCAAACTCCTCCCGGGATCCCATGATGATATCGGATTCTTTGCCCACAATCGAATAATAAATGGAAATCTCATCCTCGTTTTTCCAGTTGTAAGCCCGGTAATCGATATCAAAAATCACTCTGGTATCATTTCTCCTGGCCAGCATCACGGCTTTGATGGCAGCTTCCCGGGACGGACTCTCCGCCAGGGAAGTACCGGAAATCAGAATCGCCTTGGCGCTGCGGATATAATCCTCATCAATATCATCCACTGACAGCTGCAGATCCGCGATGCAGTTTCTGTACATAAGAATACTGCTCTCGCTGGGAGAAAGCATCTCCGTAAAAGTCAGTCCCAGCTTTTCACCGTGGGTACATCTGGTAATATGGGAGGTGTCAATCCCCTGCTCATTAAAATAGTCCACCACATAATCCCCGAACTGATCATCGGAAACCTTCCCCAGAAATCCCGCCTTAAGGCCGTGACGGGTCACACCCACCGCGATATTGGCCGGGGAACCGCCCACAAACTTTTCAAACATGTGAACGTTCTTCAGCGGCTTGAACTCTTCTTTCACCTGATCGTTGTAAGCCGGGTTAAAATCGATGGCCACCCGTCCAAGAAGGATCAGATCAAAGGGTCTGCTCTCGTCAAATGTAATGTACTTCATCCTTATTCACCCTGTCCTTTTTGTATTTTTGCGTGCTTTTCTTCTGCACGCAAATTCAGACTTCTCTCTGGATCCATCATAGCACAACCCTGCCAAAAACTTCAATCTTTATTTGGCGTCTCCCTCTGTATTCTCATATTTTTCACAATTTTATTATTTTGTATTTGTGCATTTTTTCATCTGCCTGTAGATACACGCAAAAAGCACGCAGAATTGTATTTATTTTTCAGTCGTTTCCAACAGGCATTTTCTCCTTCTGTATCCATTTTCCGAAATCGTTCCGGACGAACCTTTCGCCATCAGGATACCCGCAGGGCAGCCCGAAATAAAACCGTCACAAAATCATCGCCGCAAACTCCTTAAAACAGAGCGAATTTTTCTGTCTGTTATGGTACAATAGCCACATAAACGATTTTTGCATATTGCAGGGGGCTGCCGCCTCCTCGCCGGGGCGCCGCTGACACAGACGGCTCCGGGGAAATGCGTTGTTTCCGTTTTTATTTTGACAAACACAAGGAGGTTCTGAAATCATGAAAATCTGGATATCCGGTTACAGCAGGAAGGATCATCCTTCCATGGCGCTTTATGATCCCGCTTCCTCCGCTCCCCTCTGGGCGGCGGATCCGGGCAATCCGTCCTGGCTCTGCTTTCATGGGCCGTATGTTTTCGCGGTGGGCGAATTTGATGATCACGGCACACTGACGTCTTTCCTGCGGGAAGGCAACCGGCTGCACCTCATCGACACGACAGACACGGAAGGAGGCGCCCTGTGTCATATCACCACGGATGCTTCCATGGAATTCCTTGCCGGCTCCTGCTGGGGGACGGGACATTTTTTCACCGTGCAGCTCCACGCAGACGGCACCTTTGGTCCGGTCCTGTTTTCTCAGGTGCTGGATGACGGCACCGGAAGGAAATCAAGGATGCATTTTTCTTCCATACTGGGGGATTTCATTTACGCGGTGAATATCGAACTGGATGCCCTGTTCTGTTTCCGCCAGGAAAAGGGACGCCTGACACCGGTTTCTCTTCTGCGCCTTCCAAAAGGATGCGGTCCCAGGCATTTTTATGCCGATCAGAAACGCCGCCGCTTCTACTGTGTTACCGAATACTCCAGCCAGCTTCTGGTTATCGACAGCAGCCGGCCGGAAAAACCGGAGCTTTTGGGGCAGTATCCTCTTCTGGATCCTGCCTTTGCCGGCGAAAGCACCGGTTCTACCCTGGCGGTCAGCAGGGACGGCCGCGATCTATACGCCGCCAACCGGGGCGAGGATACCATCGTGCATTTTACGCTTTCTCCGGAGGGTATTCCCTCCCTTGCCGGAAGATATTCCTGCCACGGAAAATGTCCCAGGCATATCGCCCTGATGGACCAGGATGGGGTGCTGGGGATTGCAAATCAGCGCAGCGATGAAGTGATTCTCCTGGAACGGGATTTTGACACGGGAAGGCTGGGCCGTAAACCGCTTCAGAGGATTTCCTTCGCATCTCCCTCCTTTGTGGCGGAAGATTCATTTTCCCATTGATTTTCCGCAAAAAACAGGTTAAAATATATTCAACACTTACCAATAAGTTACTCATTTTGTTTCAAAAAAGGAGAAGTTTATCATGGGAGAAATCAAAAAACTGGGTTACTTTGTAAACGGTTCTTTCAAAGAATCCAAAACCGACAAGTACACCGACGCTTACAATCCCAGTACAGGAGAGGTGATCGCCAAGGTTCCCTGTTGTACAAAGGATGAGGTGGAAGAGGCCATTGCCGCCGCAAAAGCAGCCTTCCCCGGCTGGTCCGCCACACCGGTAAAGAAAAGGGTTGCCATTCTGTATAAGCTGCGGGATCTGCTGTATCAGCATATGGATGAGCTGACCATGTCTGTTGCCAGAGAAAACGGAAAGAACTGGGCCGAATCGGAAGGCGATGTGCTGAAAGCCATCGAGGGCACCGAGCAGGCCATCTCCGCGCCTTCGCTGATGATGGGGGAAAGTCTGATGGATGCTTCCACCGGCTACGATACCGTATCCTACCGGATGCCTCTGGGCGTATTTGCTGGAATCGTTCCCTTTAATTTCCCGGCCATGATTCCCATGGGCTGGATGACACCCATCTGCATCGCCTGTGGAAATACCATCGTGCTGAAAGCAGCCACCTTTACGCCGCAGACCTGTATGAGAATCGCGGAATTGTATAAAGAAGCAGGACTTCCGGACGGCGTCATCAATATTGTCACCTGCTCCCGCCACGAGTCTGAGATTTTCCTGAGCCATCCGGATATCAGCGGAATCACCTTCGTGGGATCCACCGCTGTCGGAAAGCATATCTACTCCACCGCAGCCGCCAACGGCAAACGGGTACAGGCACTTTGCGAGGCGAAAAACCATGCGCTGGTACTGGAGGATACTCCCATTGAGCGTACCGCAGCAGGCATCATCAACGCTTCCTTCGGCTGCGCCGGCGAGCGCTGTATGGCGCTTCCCGTTGTGGTGGTTCAGGAAAGCATTGCCGACGAGCTGGTGACTGCCATTGTGGAGAAAGCCAAAGCGCTGAAGGTGGGTCCCGCCTATGACAAATCCACCAACCTGGGACCGGTGATCAACGCCAAACACAAAGAATCCGTAATCAACTGGATCAACAAGGGAATCGAAGAGGGCGCCCAGCTGGTGCTGGATGGCCGCGACACCGTAGTGGAAGGATATGAAGGCGGCTTCTATCTGGGGCCCACCATCCTGGATCATGTAAAACCCGGTATGACAGTGGGAGACAGAGAAATCTTCGGGCCGGTGCTGTGCATCAAGAGAGTAAAAGATTTTGAAGAGGGTCTGGCTGTGATGAACGCCAATCCCTTTGCCAACGGCTCCGTAATCTTCACGCAGAACGGCCATTACGCCCGTGAATTTGTACGTCACACCGACGGCGGCATGGTAGGCGTGAACGTGGGTATCCCGGTACCCATCGGAATGTTCCCCTTCAACGGCCACAAGCAGTCCTTCTTCGGTGATCTGCATACCCTTGGCAAAGACGGCTACCGCTTCTATACAGAACGCAAGGTTGTTACCACCCGCTGGTTTGACGAAGAAGAAAAGAAGGCGAAAACGGTAAGTACCTGGGACGGAACCATCTGATCCCGGCCTGAAGGCGGACGCTGCCGTAAAAGGCAGTGTCCGCTTTTTCCTTCAGAGGGTGAGAGAACCGGCCGCGGAGCCGCCAGCCTTATCCGGCGGATGCTCCGGACCGGATAACTGAGAGGAGGTCTCATGCGTTCTCAAAGAATTGCGGAAATTGAAAATTATATCTACGAACACAAAACGGTGTCTCTGGACCAGCTCTGCCAGATTTTTCAGGTGTCCAAAAATACCATCCGGAGGGATGTGGAGGAGATTATCAAGAATCCGGATATTGTTAAAACCTACGGCGGCGTCATGCTGAACGGACAGACAAAAAAAATGCTGGTTTCTTTCAGCGAGCGGACCATCAGCCATCAGGAGGCGAAAAAAGCCATTGCGAAAAAAGCCGCCTCCTTTGTGGAGGACGGAGACAGTATTTTCATTGATTCCGGCACCACTACACTGTATATGCCGGACTATCTTCAGGATCGGAAAATCACGGTTCTCACCAACAATATCGAGGTGATTGTGCGGGCCATGCCCTGTGAAAATATCCGGGTGATTTCCCTGTCGGGTACGCTGAACCGGAAAACCTGTTCCTTCACGGGCAACAGCGCCGCCAAAGTATTATCCTCCTATAATGTCAAAAAGGCTTTCATGGCCGCCACAGGCATTTCCCCGGAAAGCGGCGCCACCAATTCCTCTCCGGAGGAAACCTGCATCAAAGAGATGGCGGTGCAAAAAAGCGCCGAGACGTATCTTCTGGCCGATGCCACAAAGTTCCGGGTGGTTTCTCTGCTGACTTTCTGTCGGACCGAGGATTTCACCGGAATCATCACCGACCGGCTTCCGGATCAGGATTTCTGCCAGTACGCCGGTGAACATCAGGTACGGCTGATTACAGCGCAATAGCTGTTTCCGGACAACGGAAGCGCACCGGGCGATTTTTCATTGTCCCAAATATTATAAATGATATCGAAAAAAAGTGAGGAACACAGATCACGCAGGCCGCCTGCCTCTGTATTCCTCACTTTTTTGATTTTTCTCATCCTGGGGATTCTCCGGCTATCACACCGGACCCTCCTCTTCATCGGGCTCCAGTTTTACCACCTGGCTGATATCACAGTCCAACGCTCTGCAGATCCTTTCCAGGGTAACTACCGTTATATTCTCATTTTTCTTCAGACGATCCAGCGTCTTGTTATCCAGAATACCATCCTGAATCAACCGATACTGTGTAATCTTTTTCCGCTTCATGGTATCCCACAATGGACTGTAATTGAATATTGTAATCACCGCCTTCTGCTTGGTGATTACAATTATATGAGCGGATAGGAATCTTGAATATTATGAATATATTCACAATATCATTTGCAATGTAAAATAGATATTATTTCATGTGGCGCCTGAGAAAGAGTCTGATTTTTCTATTTCTCAGTATAAGATACCGGCCCGGATTTGTCATTCAGTTTGTAACTGAATCGCATATTGCCGGCAGCAAATACAGGGAAATGATTCGTAGAGTCCCGTTTCCGGCATGATAAAGCGATTATCGGTTCCATAAACATCCATTTTCCTGTATTCTTACAGATACAGGAGGTGACAGAATGAACGCAGAAACATTTGGCGCCTTTGTGGCGGCCTGCAGGAAATCACAGCATATGACGCAGCTGGAACTGGCCCAGAAGCTCCATATCACAGACAAGGCGGTCAGCCGCTGGGAAAGAGGGAAGGGATTTCCGGACATCAGTCTGCTGGTTCCGCTGTCTGAGGCTCTCGGAATCTCGATCCTGGAGCTGATGCGTTCCGAAAAACTGGAGAAAGAAGATCATTATACCAATGAGGATCTGAAAAGCATGGTGGCCACCGTGGCCGAAATGAAGAAAAAAAGCAGTCTGGAAAGCCGGTTGATCCGCTGGACTGCCGTTCCGGTCATTGCTCTGACAACCCTGATTACGGTTCTTTCGGGCCGCGGCAGCCTGCTTGTGGGGCTCTGGCTGGGATGTGCCGCGGCGCTGTCCATCATCGGACTCTGTCTGTTTGCCATGGACCGTCCAAATCCCGGCAGCCGGAAGGCGGATGGACTTTTTATGGCGGCCGGCACCGGCGGAACCCTGCTTCTGCTTCTGATGATGGGCGCCGACAGCAGCATCCTTCTGGGTGGTCTGTTTCTTTATTTATGCGTTACGGTGGCCGCAGCCGTCCGATAAAAAAACGCGCGGGTTCCCGGGTATGGAACCTGCGCGTTTTTTATCAGGCCGGCGCTGCCAGACCGCCAGCCGCTACCGAAGCCTTATCCCGTAAATTTCATTGGCCCGGGTGCCAACCACCGCCATATCATTATATACGGCCGGTGACGCCTCGATGACGCCGTCGCTGAGAGTCAGGCTGTAACGCTCCTGACCGGTAAGCCCGTCAATCAGATACATCTTTCCGTCACTGCTGCAGTAAAGGACATTTCCTTCCCCGTCCTCATTGTACACACAGACCGGCGAGGACCAGGCATAGCCGGACGAATGCTCCCAGACCACCGCTCCCGTCCGTTTCTCCAGGCAGGCCAGAACACCCCCGGAGGGATCTCCTGTCCGGGAAACGGTACAGTAGATATAGTCGTCCAGCTGCTCTTTGCCCAGCGCCACCGTGGACTGTACTCCCCCGGACACATCCTCCACCGAATAACACTCATATTCCGTCTGCCATACAATACTTCCGTTCTGAGCATCAATTTTGAAAATGGGAACCGGCGCTGTGGAAGAGCTGCGCCATCCCAGATGAAACGAAGGGGCAATATACAGATACAGATGTCCATCCTCCACGGAAAGCACCGGGGAACCATTGGTATCATCCAGCACATCCTGCACCCAAACCAGCTGCAGTGTATTCAGATCAAGACACATCAAATTTCCCCCGTTGTCCGCGATAAACAGATATCCCTCATAGACAGCGGCACTGTCCTCCATCCCCAGCCAGTATTCCTGGCTGCTGGTCCGGGTTCCCATATATTTCCATTTGACCACCTGGTCCGGATTGACCGATATGGTTCCGGCAGTCGCATCGTAAGCCGTGTTCAGGTGAATCAGATACAGAATTCCGCTTTCTCCCGGATAGATCAGCGTATCGGTCCTGGCATCCACCAGCGCGGAGGAGTCAAAGAAAAAACACTGCCGGTCGGTGAAAGAATCGTCATTGCCGATGGTGTACAGGATACTCCCGTCCAGCAGGCTGATCACAAACACCCGGGCCTTTCCCTGATCGCTGGTATAGCCGGCTCCCACATACATCAGGGGATAGCCCCTGGGATCCAGTGCCCCTGCACCCTTAAAGGTGAATCCCACGTCCAGAGGATCCCGGGTGGCTTTTCCCGTTTCCAGTTCCATAAAATAGATCCGTCCGTCCATGGAGGCGTAAATCACCTCCGTAAGCTCCTCCTGCTGTCTGGCCCAGTCATACAGATTCATATGCTGCCGAAGTTCACAGGACCAGGAGGTGATCAGCGGCTGTCCGGTCCATCCGTTTCCCGTCCAGGTTTTTCCATTATAAGAAAGGCTTCCCGTGGTCTGTGTCCAGGCACTTTCCAGGGTGTACTGACTCATGTTGGCCAGTCCATAGGCAGGACTTCCGCGAAAATTGTCCCCGCGGAAGGTGATCACTCCATCCATGTCCGTATACCGTTCTCCCCGATCAAAAGATATGGGAGCAGAAGCATGGTAGGCCGATGGGTCCGGGAGAATTTCTCCGTTGACCTGAATTGCCGTGGAAGCAATCAGGTTGGAGGGTTCCGTTTCAGGAACCGCGCCCGGGGAGAACATAATCTCTTCTGTCTCGCTGGCTGACAGGACCTGCGGTTCTGCCACCGTCCCGGCAGTCATCTCCTGCCCCGTCTGTTTTCCATTTTCCACCACCATCAGTACCAGCAGAAGCACCAGCACGATGGCCTCCCAGGCAAATATCATTTTCCGTCCGCGTCCGGTCAGGGGCGCCGCGGCTATCTTCCAGCCGCGGCGCGGCCTCTTCTTTTGTTCCTTTATACTTGTTTTCATAGCTTCTTCCTCTGTATAAAATGATAGGAAAAACCGCATCCCTCAAAGCAGCCTCCCCTGTTATAGTAGCACAGCCGGAAGAGAAAATAAACAAATGGATGGAAGGTTCCCGAAATGGATATTACAATTTAATGAGTAAATGCGCATTGAGGCGGTCCCGGGAAAATGCTATACTGACAGCAAAGATCTTCTTACAGCCGGAATGTGAAAATCCGAAAAAAATATTTACAGGATGCTCCTTCTGATATATAATCTGCTTTTGGATTTTATATATTTAGAAGGAGCGCTTATTGTTATGAAAACAGCACAGCAGGATATGACGACCGGAAGCCCCGCGAGAATTATTCTGGGCTTCACGTTGCCGATCTTTATCGGAAATGTATTTCAGCAGTTTTACAATATGGCCGACACGATCATTGTGGGAAAATTTGTCGGGACAAAGGCCCTTGCCGCTGTGGGAAGCACCGGAACCATCATGTTTCTGATCTATGGATTCGTGGTGGGGATGACCGCAGGATTTACCGTGCTGACCGCACAGAAATTCGGAGCCGGCGATATGCCCGCCATGCGCCGGACAGTGGCGGGAGCATCCATCCTGTCCCTTCTGGTGGGTCTGATACTCACCGCCGCGTTCATGCTTCTGATGAAACCGTGGCTCCAGCTGATGCACACGCCGTCAGATATCTTTGCGGACGCTTATGCGTATATTATGATCATCAGCGCCGGAATTCTGGCACAGATGCTTTACAATCTTCTGGCCAGCATTCTGCGGGCGCTGGGAAACAGCCGGGTACCTCTGTATTTTCTCATACTTTCAGCCTTGCTCAACATCGTATTGGATCTGGTATTTATCATTGTATTTCACATGGGCGCCGCCGGAGCCGCCGTGGCCACGGTCATTTCCCAGGGGGTATCCGGTGTACTCTGTCTTCTGTACATCATAAAAAAGGTTCCAATGCTTCACATGACCAGAGAGGACTGGCATCCGTCCGGAGCTCTTTTGAAAACTCAGATCGGAATCGGAATTCCCATGGCTCTGCAGTATTCCATCACCGCCATCGGAACCATGATGGTGCAGTCCGCGCTGAACATCCTTGGCTCAACGCTGGTGGCCGCTTTTACCGCTGCCAGCAAGATTGAACAGGTGGTCACACAGGCTTATGTGGCCCTGGGAACCACCATCGCCACCTTCGGCGCTCAGAATATGGGAGCGGGAAACGTCCCCCGCATCCGGCAGGGATTTAAAGTGTCCACGATCATCGGAATTATCTACTCTTTCCTTGCGGCCGCTCTGATAATGACTGTTGGGAAATATATGACCTACCTGTTTGTATCCGAAGACGCAGGACTGCTCATCCGTTCTGTGGACATCTATCTGAAATGCGTGGGCGCCTTCTTTATCCCGCTGACGATTGTCAACGTCTACCGCAACGGCATCCAGGGGCTGGGATATGGCCTTCTTCCCATGATGGCCGGCGTGGCGGAGCTGGTGGGAAGAGGCGTTGCGGCAGTGATTGCCGCAGGTCAGAAAAGCTATGTGGGCGTATGTCTGGCAAGCCCGGCAGCCTGGGTGCTGGCAGCAGCATTGTTGATTGGGATGTATTATTATATTGTGAAAGTGGATCTTCGAAGAATCTTTTCGGGAAAACCACGAAAGGAATGAGAATTTTCGACAGGACGCAGGATACAGAGGCGGCTGTAACGAGTTTACACCGCCTCTCCCAGAATGATCCGAATCAGTGTTTTGTCCAGCATCAGCGTCCGGTTCCAGGGATTTATGATAATTCCCTTCACTTCTTCTGCTTTTAAAACGGCTTCAAACAACTGGCCCATATTTCCCATAAAAGCGGACATCACTTTATCTGCCCCTTTGATTTCCTCTTCAAAACCAGTAAACGCCATCCACCAACGGTCGCCGTCATTCGTCCGGATAACATGGGCACCCAGTCCGGATCCCTCCGCCGCGGGATCCACAGCGACAATCAGCTCTGCGCCCTCCTTCATCCGGCGGCGCAGTACCGTCAGCGTATGAGCCAGCATTTCCTGGGTCGGTTCCTTTTTCAGTCCCTCAATGGCCGCCTCAATTTTTTCATTTCCCTGTAATTT
The DNA here is from genome assembly GCA_018711275.1 of Candidatus Pullilachnospira intestinigallinarum. GTDB lineage: Bacteria > Bacillota > Clostridia > Lachnospirales > Lachnospiraceae > Pullilachnospira > Pullilachnospira intestinigallinarum. The sequence continues at coordinate 1,692 of DVIN01000014.1, read as the reverse complement.
TTCGTCTTTCACTTCCGCTCTCCTTTCCTGCTCTGAAGCATCGACAGATAGGACATCCGGACAGTATCCGAAATCCGATATCCGAGATTGTTGAGAAGCGTTTCTATCTGTCCCAATGCGTCGTCTTTTTTCTCTTCACTGTCCGCCAGAATCTCCAGCTCCAGAAATTCTCCAAGTCCGTATACATTATCCAGACAGGCGGTTACCGGATTTTTCTGCAGCATGGTCCTGTCCTTGATCACTTTGGGTTCCACCGGCATATAACCGATCGCCTGCAAAATATTCGCGCAGATCATTCCGTTTTCCACGCCGGTTTCCAGTTCCCTGCGGGTCATCGTGCGGGTATCCAGCTTTTTCCCCTTGAAATTGATCTGAGACCGTATCTCTCCCGTAATATGGTCCTCCGTTTCCCGCACCCGCAGCGCCTCGCCATTGGCTCTTATATCCCCCTGCCGATTGTCAAAATAGGTATCTTGTTCTTTAGAAAATCCCGTCTCTTTAAAACCCATAATTAAAAGCTTTTCTTTCAGCGAATCAAGATGATCCACCGGAAGCTTTATTTCTACTTCAATCATTCCAATCCCTCTTTATCTATGCGGCAGGCATCCCGGCTTTTCCATATCGTCCTGAACATTTTCCGCATCAACTGCCAGAGTGAAACATCCGCGCCTGCAGCGCGTCTGGCGGATTCGCGATATCCAGAACCTAAGCGTCTGTCATGCCAACAACATATTCAAATCAAATGTCGTATTGAGCTGTCATTATTATACTGCCGGATACAAATATTGTCATCTTCCAGACGCGAAAACCTTTCTCATCCGTTTTTATTGATGAAAACAATATGGCACAACCCTTAACCTCTGTTCCGCCATCGGAACGCGGCCTCTGCGAATGTCTGCCCTGATCTCTCCTCCATCGCTGCATCGAAATCATCCAGCGGTCTATGGAATGCGATTATAAGCAGACCTGGAGGATCAGGAAATCCACTGGAACGTTCGGCGCTTACCCTCGAATACTCACATTCCATAAGCTCCGGTAATAAAATAGCATGAAACCATCTGGAATATAATTGAATTCGCTAAAAAGCAATTAAAACCAGAGGCTCATGCTATAAATAAAACCAGAATGCAATCAAGCCAAAATAATTAAACGGTTCCGCGATCTATCCGACAGATTTATTTTGAAAATAAATTTTTCGCCTGGGCGTCCAGATCCTCCTGGCTCATCCGCTTTGTCTCTTTTCCTGTGCAGAGCGCCTCAAAATTATGGTAGATATGCCGGCACATAATCTGCTCCATCGGCTTTGAAAATAATGTTCCAAGCGCCTTTGCAATCAGATGCATACCTGTATTGATCTCCACACTGATCTCCAGCTCCACTTCCTCCGGCCCTTTCTCTCTCAGGGTCAGATAAATGAAATCATGGCTGTTTTTCTGGTCACTAACGCCCTCGATCGTCACCACCTTTTTCTCCTCGTCAAAAGAGGCTGTATAATGCGTCACCGCCGTCGTCTTTCCATTAGAACCCAGCATAATTGAGGCAAGCTGCTGCTTTTCAGCCGCCACCCACTGATTTAACTCTGTCTCCATTCTTGTACCGCCTTTAAAACCGAGTGCCGACAATGCCTGTTTCAAAGACACCCTTGTATCCAATCCACGCTTACTTCCAGTTGTATATAGTACAAAATCTATA
>DVIN01000013.1 GCA_018711275.1 Candidatus Pullilachnospira intestinigallinarum | reverse complement strand
TTTCTCTAAATCTACCATCCGAGTAGACTTAGAGAAGCACCAAACACGGCTGCATTATTGGGGAAATTCCCTCTGCAACTTTGAGGAATCGCCTCTGCAACTTTGGGGAATTTTATTATACAATAAACACCCATAAAGAAGAAATACGTAATCTGCCATATGCTCTGCCTTTTCATATAGCATCCTGGCATGTTCCCTATAACGGGTAAGAACCACCGGCGTCCGGCCCTGCCGGATACACGCCTTCAAATCCTGGCAGATCTGCTCATTTCTTGACAGGCTGGCGCTCACCAGTTCATAGGCCGCATTGATGTCTCCTGACCTGCCCGCCAAATCTGTCACACGGGTATACCGGGGACACACCAGATGATCGATCCCCTGTTCCTCTGCCCGCTCCAGCGCAGTATATTGATGACGCACCGGCCCCAGCAGCATAAAATTAATTTTTTCCAGATTATCGCTGCGGATGGGTGTGGCGGATACTCCGAATACAAATCTGGCGTTTACCTTTTCCAGAATCTTCTGCGCCGTGGGGGAGGCGGCGTGATGACATTCATCAGCTTATGTCAAGGGTAGACTAACAATTTTTTAAATTTATTTTCTGACGTAAAGCACCGCCTCAACCTTCATGTTTCCCAGCAACACTTTAGGAAATACTCTGAGCTTTTTCCCTAATACAGTATCGTCATGTATTATCTCTTTCAGAACTCTCTTTATCTGCTCCAATCCTGTATTCCAATCAGCATCTGATTCCCATTTCAAATTATTATTAGTCATGGAAGACGAATAACTAAGCCCCCAATTCCACTGCACATCTCCATATTTCGACTCATCGTCATTTGTAAGTCCCTGTAAACATAAATCCCACGGTGCGTCCTTAAACTTTATAAAATTAAACACTATTGCCTGCGAGTCCTTAGGCATATCAAATAAGATTATTGGCGTTGCCCAGTTTTTGATTTTTTCAAGCAGTTCTTCATCACTCGCTATTACTAAAGGCTTCTGACTGTCATCCTTTAAGCCTAATCTTTCCAAATCAGTGTCTCTGATTTTAAAAGAGCCCAAAATCAGATAATACAATAAAAATACTTGATGTCTAATAGCAACTACTTCTTCTTCCGTATATAGATTATCTTTATGAAGATGATCGTTCCTTTCATTATCTTTCCAAGAATACAGCGTATCTATCAAATATTGCATGGTGTCCTCATTAACATCAAACACATCACTATTAAAGAAATGTCCACTTCTAACTTTATTACGAATAAACCTTATCAGTGATCCCAGGGTGCTATCCATATATTGTTCATTAGTCTCTATTAAGTCAATGAAATTGCCATTGCTGTAAGAAGTGCCTGTAAAAGTACCCTGCTTACTGTGATCAATGCTAATCCGCTTTCCGCGGCCTTCATATAACTTTATAATTTCAAACAGTAATTGTTCTACAGACTTCAGATATCCTGTTACTATGCCAGTCTGATCAATCGCACCAGTCGCTGTAGAAATACCATAATACCATTCTGAACTAATAAAACTATCAGCGAAGCTGGAATCAGCTGTTATCAGACGGTATAATCCTCTTTCAATATAATTATGACGAATTATATCCAATTGATCATCTGGAAGGCATATACAATACTCACGATTATAATCTATGGTTTCTATCATGCTTTCTTTCTTGACTCTAAACTTTTCTACAGCCTCTGCTGTAGGCGTTGCTATAGTCTTGTATCCAATAAGCATTTTAGCTCTCTCATTAAATTTTTCCGCATAAGATATAAATGCTGGATACTCTTCAGCGCCAAAATTGATATCAAAAAATTCTTTCAGCGTAAAAAACTGAAGAAAAGAATTATCATCTTCTTGTTCTATTTCATTAAGCTGATCAACGTATTTATCATGTTGGGACTTGATGAAAATAAATTTTACGCTATCTATATCTTTAAACTTTCGAATGTTCTTACGTATTTCAATTAACCCTTTCCTAAGGCCATACGAAATTACGTATGCAACTTTCTTATTATTTTCATATCTGGCAAATGAAAACGGATGAATTTTCCTTGGCCTTCCACTTGGGCTAACTTCATCATACTCCGGTATCTCATAAGCCATGTCTTCCTGGTCAAAAATATTGATAACTATACGCTCAATGGTATATTTCACCCATGATTCATTATTTGAAATCATGCGACTATAATACCTAAATATATCCCCGCATATATCAACAACCACATCGCTTTCTCCATTGTCTTCTGGAGCATCTTTTCTATTCCTCTTAAATAGATTTAACAGCTCTTCAAAACGATATTGATATATATACCTGTTATCCATGACCGTCTCCCCCTTATTCGTATTGCTTCATAGCATCAGCATGGAATTTTTTCATTCTCAGTCTCAATGCTTCTGGCTTAATAATTTCAGCGCTATTACCAGTAAACCTTCTAAAATATAAAAACACCTGATCTGCCGAACACTTATAGTAATAATAGTGAGCATCTTCCTCGTGTTCAACTCTATCCACCATAGGTCTACCATAATAGATTCGATTATAAGACTTTTCCCCATAGTCTGTGAGCTTTACGCATATTTCCTCATCATCATTAATTGCAAACTGTGGGCCATAATGCAGCATCATATCAAGGTGTCTTTTGACATCATCTGAAATGGTGCCCATACGGTTACTACGATTAAGATTGGTAATCCTGTTAAGCCTATAGCTCTTTGCCACCTGTTCACCACTCCTGTCATCCGTCTCAGCACAAATTAGATAATTGAACATTTCTCCCTGACCTACTACCACTCGATAGGGAATTACCTCATGCACAACATCCTTGTTCCATATCGTAGTGAAGGCTACTGGCCTGTTGCTTTTACAAGCTTCATCCAACAGCTCATAATTATCTCGGAAAATAATCTGTTCACGTTCATTCAGCGGCTTGTCGCAATAGCTCATCAACAACCGGCAAAAGTACTGTGATATGTAATCTGAGTCTCCCAGATCAGTCATAATCTTAATAATTAGACTCTCTGTATCCTTGGTTGGCTTCAAGGATAATCGCTTTGGATTTTTCCCTTTTCTGGTAGGAACCTCTGGCAAGATTACATTTTTCAGAATGCTATCTGCCAGAAGATCACGTTTTTCTGCTGACTTGACAACACCAGCCGTTTCTTTCTTTATCGCATCGTACTTCTGCGTATATTCCTGTACATACTGCCCATAGAATCCCGTAATCAACATGCTTAAAAAGCGGTTCTTATTTATAGTACGCCCATCTCTTTTAAATATCTCAAATAGACTAGCATCATTCTCTAGGATCCGCCCTACATTATCCGGGACATATATATTGATTTTCTCCATTATCGCCTATCCTCTTTCCTCACGTCCCCTTTTTGGGGTCGCAAATCATATACTTCTGTCATTATATCACGTAATTCTTGCAATATAAAGGGGCTGTGAAATTATATTTCTTACTTTCTATACGTCCTGTTTTTTCTGAGTTATTATATAGACACAATCAATCAACTAACACCACCAAAGGAGGTACCCCTATGGAAAACAAACTCATCGAAGTCGTAGACACTTTCCCGACTCTCATTAAGAACACCCATCTTAATGTCAACCTTCAGGGATGGCCTGCAGCCGTAACTGCCATAGCCATCTGCTGTGCCGGAGTTGCGGTCTACGCAATTAAAGCCACTACTCCTTCAGAGGCTCCCGCTACCCAGGGAGCCATCTGATGTGGCTGTAACACAAAAAGAGCCAGTCAGATCTCTCCAACTAGCTCTCAGCCTCAACTTTCTATGAACTCCATCACCTCATCCTTAAAATTCCACCGAATCTCCATATGCTCCCGGTCAGTTATCCTCACCTCTTTCACCAGTGCCTGAACGATCTCAACAGACAGCTCCTCAGCCCGTGAGAATGACTGTATCTTCTCCACCGCTCTGGCTGTCTCACCACTGCCTTCCATCTTAAGCTCCTGAGCCTGCTTTTCCAAAACCGCTATCTGTTCTTTCAGCCGTGACTCCTGCTCAGTCAGCTCAGCTCGCTTTCTCTGGAAAGCATCTTTACCAATAATTCCAGCCATAAAGCCATCCATGTTGGCAAACTTCTCTGTATTGCATCTTTCCAAATCACGCTGCAGATCAGCCAGCTCATGCATCTTCTTCAAATGAACATCAGCAGCTCCAGCTTTCTTCTTTGAAATCCTGTCAGCTGCCCTGTCTGCCAACAGCTGTACCTGTCTTACACTCTGACAGACCACTTCATTGACATCAGCTTCTCTGATATACTCCGTACTGCACTGGCTCCCATCTTGATACTTTGACAAAGGACACCAGAAATAGCTGTAAGCCTTTCCTCTTACAATATTAGACCTGTAATTCATTCTCCTGCCGCATACAGCACACTTCACCTTGCCCTTCAGCGGAAAATCTCTTGCCTTAGCAGGCTTTCTATCCTCCCAATGATAGAAAATCTCCTGAGCCTGCAAAAACACTTCCTTGCTGATAATAGGCTCATGCATACCTTCCACAATAATCTGTTTGTCCTTAGCTACCGCCCTGGTATGCTTGCTCCCTACACCTATGCACTCCCTCTTGTGCTGAACTACAGCCCCATAATACATTTCCTGCTGTAATATGTTCCTGACATTATCCATCGTCCAGCAGCTGAGAGCAGAAGACTTCTCATACTTTTTTGTCCCTGGATGCTTCCTTCTGTAATATGCCGCCGGTGTCTCATAACCCTTGCCATTAAGAGTAGCCACAATATCCTTCAATGTGGCGCCCCAGTTGTTTAAAACCGGAATTCCGTCGAAATTCCGGGGGATTTCCGAGGTGATTCCAAACACCTCTGCAATTCCTTCGAGGAGTGTCATCCGTGTGGCATTGCTGATTCCCTTATTAAACAGGCCGAAAACGGTGAAGGGATTGATATCCCGCAGTTCGCCACCCTTTTCCAGTGTGGGGAAACGGATTCCTGTTTTTCGGTAGATTTCACGGATTCTGCTGATCAGGGCGGGACGGTTATCCTTATATGGTTGAAGGATATTGGCCAGTTCCTCATAGAAGCCAATCCATGTGAATGAGGAATTGGAAGTCGTGGGTGTCTGCATATGGGGCAACCTCCTGTGCTTTGATTTGTTTCCTGTTACTGCAGGTACTTTAGATTCTTATTAACATGATGTTAGAAATCTCACTGCGTCTTTCAGATCGTCACTGAATTCTTCCATATCCTTCCAGTCGATGGTGCCTTCATTTATAAGGGAAGCCAGACTGTAAATCAAATTGGAACGTCTCATGGACAGCTGAACTCCTGCCATTTTCTGATCCTCCCGGATTCTTTTATCCAGTTCCCAGAACTTGTCCGACGGACTCCCTTGCCCTGAAAGCAGAAGGATATATTCTCTGTTAAGCCTGTCCATACAGGCTTCCTGCCAGTCTGGAAGTTTCTTTCTGAAAAGTTTCCAGTCTTTTTCGGTGAAGTGTTGATACTGCATGCTTTACCTCTTCCTATAAAAATTTCCGTGTAGTAAATCTTTACATATTGTCCGTTTGATTTTTCAGCTGCGTGTACTTTTCCTTTTTTCCGTAGGCTTTATTTACTGGATATTTCTGCTCATTTTTCTTCAGTTTTTCCAAAATAATTTCATCTAAATCCAGCCCATAGGCATCGGCCATCAGGATACAGTAGTTTAATACATCGGCCAATTCTTCCCGGATTCTGTCGATCTTGTCACTACATTCTGTGTCGTCGGCGCTCCACTGAAATACTTCCAGCAGTTCCGCGGCTTCCAGGCAAATGGAGATAGCCAGGTCTTTTGGGTTGTGAAATTGTTTCCAGTTGCGGTCTTCGGTGAATTGAAGTACTTGGGCGATCGTTTCTTTTTTCATCTGAATTCTTTCCTCTTAATTGTTGCCATCGAAATATTTTCATCATATGATTTAATATAGCACGGTAAGTATTATAAATCCAGCAAGTAAGACTATTTATGATTTTGATACAAACCTTTTATACACCATCTTCCCAAATATCGAGGAGAAATACGATATATCACATTTAATCTACACCATCCATACGGAAGATGACAGATGAGAATGACCGATACCGTCCGATTGACATATTTCAATCCATACCTCCCATATGGGAGGTGACTTGCGTCACTGGTTGGACAGACACCACAGGGCTGATTTCAGTTCGCACCTCCCATGCGGGAGGCGACGCCCACGCAGGACGATAAAATGCCCGCCGGATGTATTTCAACCCACACCTCCCGTGCGGGAGGTGACTATCCTGCTCCATGATGTAGATGTTACCGCAGGATTTCAATCCACACCTCCCGTGCGGGAGGTGACCCCTAAACCTTCGGCCGAAGCCAATTAAATGGCCCTATTAGTTATTAGTCATCCGCTGATTTTCCCCTCCACTTTTCTTCCTCCAATCCTCTCATCAAAAAAGAGCCGTCCCCCGCCTGAAGCATATCGCTCCCGCAAAGTCCGGCTCTTTTCCCTCTTGCCTTCCCGCCCGCACTCTCAATTTTTCAAATTCAAATCATCTACAGAGACGCAGAGATACAGAGACGCAAAGACACAGAAACCAGCAGTGACCATCAAAAGTCTTCAAATCCTATCAAGCCACCGCCAATTCTCTCCCCCACATCTTAAGTCTCACGGCAGCTGCTTCCCCGCCGCCATATACAGCGCATACCATTCTTCCCTGGTAAGTCTCACATCCGAAGCTTTACAGATATCCGCCACTCTCTTCTTGTTGGTACTTCCCACAATCGTCTGAATCCGCGCCGGATGCCGCAGAATCCATGCCACCGCGATGGCATTGTCCGTCACCTGATATTTCTTGGCCAGTTCCCCGATCAGCTTATTCAGTTCCGGGAATTTCTCGCTTCCCAGGAACACACCCTCAAACATTCCGTACTGGAACGGCGACCACGCCTGGATCGTAATATTCTTCAGCCGGCAATATTCCAGCACCCCTCCATCCCGGTTGGTGCCCGCGTCATTATGTACGTTCACATTCAGTCCGGAATCGATGATATCGCAGTGGGCGATGGAGAACTGCAGCTGATCCGCCACGATCCTGCCGCCACAGTAATGGTTCAGCAGTTCCATCTGCATGGCGTTCTCATTGCTGACGCCGAAATACCGCACTTTTCCCTGTTTTTCCAGTGTCTCGAAAGCTTCCGCCACCTCTTCCGGCTCCATCAGCGTATCCGGGCGATGCAGCAGAAGCACATCCACATAATCGGTCTTCAGCCGCTTCAGGCTTCCTTCCACGGATTTCAGGATATGCTCTTTGGAAAAATCATAGCTGGTACCCGGATGGATGGCGCATTTTGTCTGAATGATCATCTTCTCCCGGGGAATGTCTGCCGCCGCTTCGCCGAAAATTGCCTCTGCTTCACCGTCGGCGTAAATATCCGCATGGTCAAAGAAGTTGATTCCCTGATCCATCGCCGTATCGATCAGGCTGCGTACCTCCGCCTTCGAGCCCAGACCCGTGATTCGCATACACCCCAGACCGATCTCGGGTACTTCCAGATTCGTTTTTCCAAGCTTCATTGTCTTCATCATAAAAACTCCCTTCTTTACATTTCTTCGCACAGCCACCGGCTTACCTCTATGATGGCTGCCGCGTAAATTTCCACCGCGCGTTTCAGATTTTTCAGGCTCTGGGCCTCATCGGCACTGTGGCAGCCGCCGTGACCTTCCGGAAGCCCCAGAATTCTCATATCCGCCTCCATGCCGGGGCCAAATCCCACGGCATGGGGGATTTTCCGGGCATAGGTGCCTCCGCCCATGATATAGGCGCCGCGGCCATCCATGGTGATCTGGCGGTAAGCTTTCATCAGGGTCTGGACAAATCCGCTCTCCGGCGGAAACAGGTTGGGTTTACTGTCCTCATACCGCAGAATCTGAAATCCTTTCTCCCCAACAAAGGCCCGCAGCTTTTCCAGCATCCGCTCTCCCTTTTCATCGACAGGATAGCGGATATCCAGTTCCAGTCGAAGCTGCTGTCCCTGCATCCGGGCGCAGCCCACATTGCAGGTGGAACCCTCCGGCAAACCCAGCGCCCTTCCGTATCCGTCACCGCACAACTCCAGCAAGGCCTTCAGCACCTGCGCATCCTCCCGGTCCGGTGCAACCGTCAAAAGGACGCCGCACAGCACAGCCAGCGCATTTTTCGTTCCTTCCGGAAATGCCGCATGGCCGGCAATTCCGTCTCCATCATACCATATTCCATCCATCCTTGCACGGGCTTTCGCGGGAACGGCATTTCTCACCATCCCCCCGGAAAACTCAGAAAGCCGGCGGGACAAAGAAGGGGTAAGCAGTGTGGCCGTAAAAATACCCTTTTCCCCGTAGCACACCGGAAACGAGCAGTCCGAAACAAAGGAATAATCCGGTGCCGGACGGACACTCAGATAGTAATCCACATCGGTCATGCCCGCCTCTTCCTGGCAGCCCAGAATCTGCCGGATCCGGATTCCCGGCATAAAGCCCTTCTCTTTCAGGTATTTCAATGCATAAAGCACCGCCACCACCGGTCCTTTATTATCCTGAACACCTCTTCCTATGAGAAATCCATCCTTAAAGGTGCAGGCATAAGGCGGATACACCCAGCCTTTTCCCTCCGGCACCACATCCAGATGGCCCCAGATGCCCAGCTCCTTCTTCCCTTCGCCCCAGCAAATCTCAAGACAGCGGTTTTCCAGGATTTCTCCGGAAAATCCATTGTCCCAGGCCAGCTGCCGCATCACCTCCAGCACACGGCTGCATTCTTTCCCATACGGATCCGCCTCATCTCCCGCCACAGAGACACTGGGGATTTCCACCAGACGGCGAATATCACTGATGAAACTTTCTTCCTGCTCTTCCATCCAGTCATGAATCCCCTGCAGTAATTCCCGCATATATACACCTCCCGCTTTTTCCTTCTGACCAGCCGGCAGGTTTATCCCGCCGCCTCTTCTTCCGGTTTTTCCTGCTTTTTCAGCATCATCGACAGAATCAATCCATTGGCCTCCTGCATTCCCTGATTCCCCAGTGCGCCCAGGTTGGCCAGACTGTCCTCCACATTACCGCATACAATCCCGTCCCGGCAGCCGGCGCCGCTGTCATGAAGCGCCATGTTGGCAGCCCGTACCGCTGATTCCACCGCTGTAGCAATCTTCAGCGCACATCCCGGCTTTGCCCCGTCACATACCACGCCGGAAATATCCGCCACCATGGTAGAAATGGCACTGGCAATCTGCGCGTCCGATCCCCCCTGCATATACACCAGACCGCTTCCCACTCCCATGGCTGCGGAAATGGAGCAGCCGCACAGTACGGAAAGTTTCCCCAGGTAATGTTTCGTATGAATGGTAAACAGCAGGCTGATGGCCAATGCCCGCAGCAGTGTTTCCCCGTCCGCATCCAGCAGTTCTCCCAGCGCAATCAGAGGTACGGTTGCAGTCAATCCCTGATTTCCGCTCCCCGCGGCACTCATTACCGGTTTTTCGCAGCCGGACATTCTGGCGTCCGCCGCTGCGGCAGCCATGGCTGCTGCATAATGGGCCGGATCTGTTTTTCCAAACTGCTTCTGACTCTCCAGCAACAGTTTTCCTACTTTCAGGCCATAATCCTTCTCCAGTCCCTCATCGGCGATTTCCTTATTGCAGCGAATGACTTCCCGCAAAAAATCCAGTTTTTCCACGGAAACCGTTTTGGCAAACTCCAGAATAGCCGATGTGGTCACCGGATATTCTTCAGCATTCCCCTGCCCTGCTTCTTCCCGGGGTTCCTTTCCTTTTTCCATAACAGTTCCGTTATTTTCCAGATACACCAGATTTTTATGACCGCCGGCAATTACGGCTACCGCCGTATCTGCTCCGGCCTGAACAGTCACATGAATATATATTTTTTGGCCGCTCTCATCTGCCTGAATCCGAATACGTCCTTCCTGCTCCATCCGAATGGCCTGCTGTTTCTGTTCCTCGGATAAATGACTGAGCACCATCAATTCTCTGGAAGGATCTGCGCTGACACATCCCAGCGCCGCCGCGATAGGGAGTCCGGTCATCCCGGTTCCGGGGATTCCCACATTCATCCCGTTTTTCAAAATGTAGCTGCTGGCCCGGATTTCCACCTTTTCCGGCATCCTGCCAAGAACTCTGGCCGCATAAGCACAGGCCAAAGCCACTGCAGCAGGCTCCGTACAGCCCATGGCCAGAACTACCTCTCTGTGAAGCAGATCCAGAAAATATGTTTCTCTTTGCCATCTCATCTTTCGTCTATTCCTCCTGCTATTCCTTTTTCTTACGAAGCTCATCCCGATACCGCTTCGGCGTCATTCCGGTGGCCTGCTTGAAATTCCGGATAAACAGCGACACATCGTTATAGCCCGTCATGGAAGCGACCTCCGTGATAGAAAAATCCTTCTCCTCCATCAGCTCCGCCGCCTTCTCCATCCGGATTTTCTTCACATAGGAAGACCAGCTCTCCCCTGTTTTCTCCGCGAACAGATGGCTCAGATATGCGGGATTCATGAAAAACACCTCTTCCGCCAACTGCTTCACCGTAAAATCCCCGGCGTAATGCCTGCGGGCATATTCTTTCATCCTCTCCACCACATCACCGGACTGACCGGTTGCCTGCTTTGCCGGAAGCCTGCACAGCTTCTGCGCATCATCGGTCAGTTCCTGTTCCATCTGATCCAGGCTGGAAAACTGCACCAGCTCATAGCGGAACATGGTCCGCCTCAGCGAATCTCCGGTCTTTTTCTCTTCTAACGCCTTCTGGTAAATCAACGTAATCTGCGTCAGAAAGAATTCCAGGCTCCAGCTGTTGATTGCCGGATTTGCTTTCATCTGCGCAAATTCCTCCTTTAAAACCTTTCCCGCGGCTTTCCAGTCTCCTTTCTTCAGAGCCAGCGCCAGACGATCCTTCTGAGGATCTCCCATGAAAAAGCTGACCGTGCGGCTTTCGCAGATCTCCTGATACAGAACCAGATGCTCCCGGGTAAAAATTTTATTCTCCAGAGCTGTCACCGCCTGCTGATAAGAAGCGGCCAGATGCCCTACCGCTTCCTGTTTCTCGCTGAGTCCCGCGTATACCACACACCCCTGATCCCGCAGCCGCGCCATCAGGCGTTTCACCAGAAAGGTGGTATCTCCATCGAAATGAAGTACCAGCACATACCGGTTGTTGGCCACATTCAGCAGCCGGAAACCGGTGAAAATCTCATCTTTTCCACAGCTCTGTGTCAGACGGATCATACTCTCCCGTCCCGGCGCCTGTCCCTCTGGAAAGTACAACAGCAGCACCTGATAGCTTCCGAAAACTTTCTGAAACATCCGGGATGCCAGCATATCCTCTCCCGCAGCAGCGCCGGAAAATATATGGGCCATAATGAACCGGGTCACCATGTCCTCTCCTGTGTCCGTCTCCCGATGCTGCTCATAACTTTTCAGACTCAGGCACTGACGCAGCTCTGTCTCCGAAATCGGCTTCAGCAGATATTCTTCCGCCCCCAGTTTCATGGCCGCTTTCGCATACTCAAAATCCGCGTAGGCGGAAATCATCACCACCCGGCATTCCGGCCGCAGCGCTTTGATTTCCCGAAGCAGCTCCAGGCCATCCATCACCGGCATCCGGATATCCGTAAATACCAGGCCGATATCTTCCTGCCGGAAAATCTCCAGTCCCTTCCTGCCGTTTTCCGCCTCAAAAACCTGAAAATTCCGGTTGGGGTTGCATTCCTGAATCTGCTTTTTCACAGACTGACGGGCATAAACTTCGTCTTCCACGATTAAGATATTTCTCATGATGTCCTCTCCTTTTGCGGCAGTTTGGCCTTCCGGCCGCGCTGCGCCTACTCTTCTGCAAGTTTATCTTCTGTTGAACCGTTTTTTTGTCGCTGAATGTCCGTGTGTCGTTTTAAGTCTGCAAACTTTCTTCCGGAATATGGGGCTGTTTCTATCTTAGCCTTTGACGGATCCTGCAGTCAGGCCTTTGATGATATTCTTCTGTCCCAAACAGTATACAATCAGCATGGGAAGCATGGACATCAGATAGGCGGTGAAAGCCATCGTATAGTCAAAGGAATATTCCGTCTTGAAATTATACTGGAACAGAGGGAGTGTCCAGATATCCCTGGACCGGTTCAGAATCAGCAACGGAAGCATGAAGTCGTTCCAGATCCACAGAAGATCCATAATCAGGATAGTGGCAATCATGGGCTTCACCAGAGGAAGCACGATTTTCACATAGGACTGGAACACATTGCAGCCGTCAATATAAGCCGATTCCTCCACCTCAAAGGGAAGTCCCCGGATATAATTGACGAACAGAAATACTCCCTGCGTCAGACTGAAAGCCGCGTACAGCATAATCAGTCCCTGCCGGTTCAGAAGATTCAGGTTCGTCATCAATTTTGTCACCGGCAGCATGATTACCTGTGAAGGAATAAAAAGCCCCATCAGCAGATAAAAATAAACGCCTTTATAATATTTTCTGTTGTAATTCCTGGCAATGGCGTAAGATACCGAAGGAACCAGCAACAGAATCAGGCAGATGGAAACCACGGAAATAATAAAGGAATTTTTCACATACCCCCAATAGTTATTTCCGGTAAACAGGTTCTTAAAATTCTCCAGATAGAAAGAAGAGGGCAGCGCGAAAAAATTTTTTCCTGCTTCCTCCAGGCTCTTGAAGGAATTGATCACCACCAGATACAGGGGACAGAGGATCAGGATCAGGCCGGCGATCAACAGCAGATCCCGCAGGATCCTCCATCCAAGAGCAGCTTTTTTTATTTTCATTCCCGAACACCTCCTTTACTGGTAAGCTTCAGCTGCGTCAGCGAGAAAATCGCCACAATCACAAACAGCACACAGGCTTCCGCGTTGGCCATGGAAAACCTCATATTTTCAAAAGCGTCATTGTAAATCAGGATTCCGATCACCTCCGTGGCACGCACGGGACCTCCGCCGGTAAGGGCAAAGGGGAAATCAAAGGAGGTAAATCCCTGTTTGATGGTGAGCACCAGATTGACCGTGATGGTTGGCACCAGATAGGGAAAGGTGATGTAGCGGAAACGCTGAAAGGTGGTGGCGCCGTCCATCATGGCGGACTCATACTGTTCATCCGGAATCTGCTGAAGACCCGCGATAAAGATCACCGTGGGCATGGCCACGGCCTGCCAGACATTGACAAATACCACGGCCGGAAGCGCCGTCACGCCCCGCATCAGCACGCTCTGGGAAAGCCACTCGATATTCAGCGCCTGCCCGATCAGCGGCACCACCCGGTAAAACAGCTGGTTCCAGATCAGCGCAATGGTAATTCCACCGATCATTGCCGGCACAAAGAAAATGGATTTCACAAAAGTTTTAAACCGCTTCAGAGAATTCAAGGACAGAGCCAAAAGCAGTGACAGTACCACAACGCTTATCACCAGCATGATACTGTACAGTACCGTAGTTTTCAGTGAATTCCAGAAATTTGGATTTTTAAACAGTGAGATATAATTTTTCAGTCCGATCAGATGGTAGTCTCTGGAAAGTCCGTCCCAGTCCGTGAAGCTGTAACCTACTCCCCGTATCACGGAAAATACATAAAAAAACGTATACAGCGCCACCGGAATGATCGTGAAGCCCAGATAAATCAGCCTGTTATTAAGCTTTCTGTTGTTCATACGCACTCCTCCCTTCTTTCTGTAAAAGGGGCTGCTGACCGCAGCCCCTTTCCCATTCCCCGCCTTCTGTCAGGCGAAGCGCTTATTCAGCCGAAGTAATGGCAATGGATTCATCCATCTGCTGCAGATAGGTATCCACATCCCGCTCACTCCAGAAGCCCTGTGTTACATTATACAGATCCGTCACGATATTATTGTCAATAGTGGATGCCATCCAGTCATGAACCTGTCCGGCGTTGATCAGGTCCATCATGGGTTCAATACCCTCGTAGTTTGGGGTTACGCCTGTGATACAGGAAGGCGCGCCATCGTTGTCACAGAAGATCTGCGCGTTCTCAGGCTCTGCCAGATAGGCCAGGAAGCGATAAGCCGCCTCCTTCTCCTCGTCGGTGGCCTGAGCGGACACACAGATTGCCGCGTCAATTCCCGACAGGGTATTGGTGGTCTCTTTTGTATCATTGGGAAGCGGGAATACGCCCATCTTCAGATCCGGATTGGCAATCAGCAGCGTTCCTCTGGCGTAGGAACCGGTAATGCACATGGCGTACTGTCCATTGGCGAAATTCTCCCAGCAGGTGGTGTCGGCCAGTCCGAGGATATCGGTGTTGCAGTATTCCAGCAGCTGCACGGTTTTCTCCGCCACGCTGCGGAATCCTTCGTCTTCTTCCAGCTTGTTCTCACCGGCAACGGTCTTTTCGATGGCCTCCACACCTTCCGGATCCCAGGCCACCGTCATACACTGGAAGCCGTGGCCCACACGGCCGGGATCCTGGCCCATCAGTCCGATGGGTGTGATACCCGCATCCTGCAGCGTCTGGCATACTTCGATAAACTCTTCCCAGGTCTCCGGTACTTCCAGATTGTTTTCCTCGAAAATTTCCTGATTGTAGTAAACGCCCATATAGTTTCTGCTGTAGGGCAGCGCATAATATTTTCCGTCATCCTGTTTGGTCATCTCCAGAGCGGATTCTTCCACGTTATTCAGGAATTCCTGATCGGAGAGATCCTGCACATAACCGTTGGCCACCTTCTGCGCAAACTGCACCTGGGTGGGATAGTCGGAAAACAGCACCGGGATATCGCCGGAGGCAATCCGGGAGGTCAGCACCGTGCCTGCATCCGGCACCGTATTCATTTCGATCTGCACGTCGGAATTCTCCGCGTTGAATTTGTCGATGATCTCCTGATAACCCTTCTGGGGACCTTCTTCCATTTTCTGCTGGAAAAACTCCAGGGTCAGCACATCTCCGTCAGAGGAGGACTCTCCCGTATCTTCCGCGCCGTCAGATTCCGTTTCCGCCCCATCGTCCGTGGCTGTTGTGCTGGCGCTTTCCTTGGCGCCATCCTCTCCTCCGCCGCAGGCTGTCATCCCCATTACCATTGCCGCCGCGCAAAGACACGCAATCCATCTTCTCTTCATACCTTCTTCCTCCTTTATTTTTTATAATTGTGAGCGGTTTCCACTGCCTTTCGGATATAATCCAGACGGATTTCCTCTCCCTGAATGGTACAGTCCGCTCCCAGCATAAAGCCCTCGGTTCCAAAGGAATCCAGAACCTGCCATGCCTCTTTTTCAATGGCCTCCTCGGGCCCTTTCAGGATATTTCCCTTATTATTCATTCCGCCCAAAATCGGCTTTTTAAAGAACTTCCGCCCTTCTTTCAGGCTGTATCCGTTGTCCTTCACCGACCAGTTTACCAGATCCGCGGGGTAATCCCCGAACCACTCCACATGGGTTTTGAAGTCATACTCCGGTTCGCCGCAGATGTGCAGGATGTTATACTTGTCCTCCATCCGGTCCGCCACCCGCAGAATCTGAAGATCGTATGGCCTTACCAGCTTTTCCCACTCTGTCTTCTCAAATCTTCCTTTCTCCGCGAACTGAGCAGAATAATAAATGCCGTCCGCTCCCGCTTCCAGATAAGCCCTGGCCCATGCCTCCAGACCGTCCGCGATGCGGCGGATCCCCACGGCCACCGCCTCGGGATCTTCTTTGCTGTACTTCATCAGCGTCTCATCTCCGAAAGCGATGGAAGCCGCCTTAAAGGGGCCGAACATGGTCTGGAAAATCAATACGTCATCCCCCGCCTTACGGCGGATCCCCCGGATCACTGCCTCCAGTTTCTGAAATTCTTCGGAATCGGTACCCTTCACCCCAATGTGGTACCAATCATCCGCACAGTGAATTTCTCCCTCCACCGGATACATGTAATCCTGCATCACTTTGATGATATCCATGTCTGTCTCCCGGTACAGTTCCAGATGAGCCTCCACCATCTGCTCTACCGTATAGTCCGGCCGATAGTGAAACCAGAAACCCGCAGGCGTCCTGTCCGGTGTCTCTCCCCGCATCACTGCTTTTACCCGTTCTTTTTTGTTCATGTCTCTCCTCCTTTGGGGTCTTTGTTTTTGATAATGTGATTATATCGGAGCACGCTCTCCAAAAATAGGTAAAAACATAGCAAAAAAATAGGAATTTTCTTTGTTCTTTGTCTATTTTAGTCAAATAAATTGTGCTCCATCCTTCTGTATTTTATAATAATATGCAAAACACCAGACAATTAAAACCGTTTTTATGGAAGGAGTTTCCTATGAAAATACAGAATTTCACCTACCGGGCACAGATTTTTGCCGCGTCCCTGCTGTTGATTATTCCCTCCATCGTGCTGGGGATCATCACTGCCAACCAAAACGCCCAAAGCATCACGGCGGAATATAACGAAACCCTGGACACCATCCTGACTCAGACAGATCTGACGCTGGATACCCTGCTCAATGACGCCATAAAAATAGCAGATATCCACATCCTCAACGATGATATCCGTAAAGCCATGATCACCGATTATTCCGACGATCTGCTGTCCTATGCCCGGGACAGCGATATGATCCTGCAGCAGATCAGCCAGACCAACCGGCTGAACACCAACGTGATCTCCTGCCTTTTCAAAAACCGCTATGATTTTACGTTCCAGTACAACCTGCTAAACGAGACAGAGCGCCGGCTGATTCTGCGGCAGATGGAAGAATGGTCCGATCTTGCCCGCTCCTCCGCCTACCATACATATTTCGGTCCGGTGCAGAGAAGTCGTTCCTCCGGCGGTTACCTGCTGCCTATGGTGAAAATCCTCTATGACGGCTATACGTTTCGGGAAATCGGCGCCTGCTATGTAGGAATCCGCTTTTCTTCCGTGGAAGAAATTTTCAATTCCGCCAAAACCGGAAACAATACCCTGTTCATCTACAATGCCCTGGGCGATCTGATCTATCTGTCCGATGAAAGTTTTTCGGAGGATCCGGAAAAATCCCAGTACCTGTCCCGCCTTCAGCGTTTTTCCGAATCCATCACGGAGGAACACCCGGACGGCTCCGACTCCTTTTCCCGGGGAAATACCTCCCTGCTGGTCAACGGCTGCTATAACCAGACCACCGGATGGAAAATTATCCAGTTTGTGGACGACCAGACCATCACCCAGGCATACCGGAAGAATCTGGTCAGCTATGGCGGCATTTTTCTTCTGACCGCCTTTCTGGAAATGCTTCTGGCCTTCTTTCTGTCCCGCAGCCTCACCCGCTCCATCCAGATTCTCTGCGAGAAGGTGGACGCCAAAAATCTGGACAACTACGCGGATATCGTGGTGGATTCCCGGATTTCCAACCGGGAGCTGCAGAAACTGGTGGACAGTTTCAATCATCTGAACAAACGGCTGGCGGAGAGCATCCAGAAAAACTATGTGAACCAGCTGAACGAACAGTCCATGAAAATCCAGATGCTCCAGACCCAGATCAACCACCATTTTCTGTACAATACCCTGAACAGCATCACCTCCCTGGCGGAAATCCACGATGTGCCGGAAATCAAAACCATCTCCATGAGTATGTCCGAGCTTCTCCGGTACAACCTGAAAAAGGTTCCCATCGTCCGCCTGGAAGAGGAAATTCAGCAGGTCAACCGGTATCTGGCCATTCTCACCATCCGGTTTCCCGACAAATTCCAGCTGGACTGGAATATCCCCCGGGCCTTTTACGACCTGGAAATTCCCGCCTTCCTTCTGCAGCCTCTGATTGAAAACTCAGTGGAGCATGGATTCTCGGAAAAAGAAACAGACTGCTACATCAGTATCAGCCTGCACCTGGAAAACAATATTCTTCATTTTTTTGTGGCGGACAACGGTCTGGGCATCGAGCCTGAGCGGCTTCGGCTGCTGAACCTTTCCCTGTCTCAGATGCGCCGACCCGAACCCGGAAACACTCACCATTTCATCGGCCTGTTAAACGTTCATCAGCGGATCCGTGGGTATTATGGCGAGGAATACGGTCTTACGGTGGAAAGCAGTCCCGGGGAGGGGACCATTGTGGAAATCCGTATTCCCTACAACCGAAGGCCTCAGCTTCCCAGCGATCCCCTTCCGCTGTAAGCTCGAAAAAGAGGCCGTACAGATTCGCATTGCCAAATCTGTACGGCCTCTTCTTATCGGCAAAACTTTCGCCCGGATCTTCCTTCCGCCTTAGTGAAATCGCTTACGCGATCTCCAGCACCTTATAATCCTGATCTTCCACTGCTTTTTTCAGCACCTCATCGGCCACATCGCCGCTTAAAGTCACCACCGCAGTCCCCGCCTCGTGGCTTACCTGGGCCTCCTGTACCTGATCCAGCGCTTCCAGAGCCTTCTTTACTCTGGCCTCGCAGTGTCCGCACATCATACCTTCAATTTTCATTGTCTTTGTCATTGTTCCATCCTCCTGTTTTTCTTTTTTATCTGTATCCGCCGCCTTCGTTTCGGAAGTCCGCGGTACATCTCCTGTCATTTCCGCCTGATCAAGCCGGCAATCTGCCGGGCAGGCGCTTCCATTTGCCGCTTCGCTTCCCATCTTTTTGGCAAGCGCGGCAATCTGCTCCATGGGAACCTGATGTTTTCTTCTCTGGTGATCCTGGCGTCCATCATACATTTTGAAAAGATTCAGCCGCAGAGCATTGGTCACCACGCAGAAGCTGGACAGGCTCATGGCCGCCGCTCCGAACATGGGATTCAGCTCCCAGCCCAGCAGCGGGTACCATACCCCCGCCGCCAGCGGGATACCGATCACATTATAGATAAATGCCCAGAATAGATTCTCATGAATATTTCTCAGCGTAGCCCGGCTCATCCGGATGGCAGCGGGTACATCGCTGAGTCTGCTCTTCATCAGCACCACATCCGCCGCATCGATGGCGATATCTGTTCCGGCTCCGATGGCGATTCCCATATCGGCTCTTGTCAGCGCCGGGGCATCGTTGATACCGTCTCCCACCATGGCCACCTTACCCAGCGCTTTCAGCTGGCGGATGACTGCCTCTTTGCCTTCCGGAAGGACACCGGCAATCACCTGATCCACACCGGCCTGACGGCCGATGGCCCGGGCGGTCCGCTCATTGTCTCCGGTAAGCATCACCACACGGATTCCCATGTTCTGAAGCTCCTTTACCGCCCGGGGACTGTCTTTCTTGATCACGTCAGCCACCGCGATAATACCGGCCAGCTGCCCGTCTCTGGCAAAAAACAGCGGCGTCTTTCCATCCTCTGCAAGCTCCTCCGCCTTCCGGCGCATCTCCACAGAAATACGGGCGCTGCGGCTTATGAAATTCTGATTTCCTCCCGCAAGCTTCCTCCCCTGCCAGGTGCCCAAAAGGCCGTTGCCTGGAAGTACCTGGAAATCCTCCACTTCCGAACCGGCATCAACTCCCTGTTCCTTTGCCCGCAGCAGAACTGCTCTGGAAAGGGGATGTTCACTCTTCTTTTCCAGAGCGCAGGCCATACGGAGAAGCTCTTCCTCGCTGACCTGCGGAGCAGGAATCATATCTGTCACCCGGGGTTCTCCGCTGGTGATGGTTCCCGTCTTATCCAGGGCCACAATCTGCATCTTCCCCGTTTCTTCCAGGGAAACCGCTGTCTTAAACATGATTCCATGCCTGGCTCCCATACCGTTTCCCACCATAATCGCCACGGGGGTAGCCAGTCCCAGCGCGCAGGGGCAGCTGATGACCAGCACCGCAATTCCCCTGGAGAGGGCAAATCCCACGGTCTGTCCTGCCAGCAGCCAGACAATCAGCGTCACCACCGCAATGCAAATCACCGCAGGTACAAAGACGCCGGACACCCGGTCCGCCACTTTTGCAATGGGCGCTTTCGTGGCGGCCGCATCACTGACCATCTGAATAATCTGGGAAAGAGTGGTATCCTCTCCCACCCGTGTGGCCTCACAGCGGATGAACCCCGACTGATTCACCGTAGCTGCCGAAACTGCGTCGCCCGGATTCTTATCCACCGGAATACTCTCACCGGTCAGAGCGGATTCGTTTACCGCGCTGGTCCCCTCCAGCACGATACCGTCCACGGGTATATTTTCACCGGGGCGGACCACAAAAATATCGCCCTTACGCACCTGATCAATTCCCACCTGCACCTCAGCGCCATCCCGCAGCAGCGTAGCTGTTTTGGGTGCCAGTTTCATCAGGCTTTTCAGCGCGTCTGTGGTACGTCCTTTGGAAAGTGCCTCCAACATCTTTCCTACCGTTATTAAAGTCAGAATCATGGCTGCCGATTCAAAATAGAATTCATGCATATAGGACATGGCCCCGGCCGCGTCCCCCCGCATCTGTGCATCCGTCATGGCAAACAGCGCGTACATACTGTACACGAAAGAAGCTCCGGATCCCATGGCCACCAGGGTATCCATATTCGGCGCTCCATGAAAGAGACTTTTGAAACCGCTGATAAAAAACTTCTGATTGATGACCATGATCATCACGGTCAGGGTCATCTGAATCAGGCCGATGGCCACATAATTTTTCTCCAGTATTTTCGGAACCGGCCAGTTCCACATCATATGACCCATGGAAAAATACATCAGTGGAATCAGAAAGCACAAAGAAGCGATCAGTCTCCGCCTCAGAACCGGTGTCTCCCGGTCCTTCAGCGCATCTTCCTGGGCCTGCGCAGAGGGGACACTGCTCTGTCCCGCAGCCGGCCTGCTTTTCCTGGAAGCGCCGTATCCGGCTTCCTCCACCGCCGCAATTACCGCTTCCGGGCTGGCACTTCCCTCCACGCCCATGGAATTAGTCAGAAGACTTACCGAACAGGAAGACACACCCGGTACTTTGGAAACGGCCTTTTCCACCCGTGCGCTGCAGGCTGCGCAGCTCATGCCGGTCACATTATATTGCTCCATCTTTCATACCTCCTGCTATTTCATCAGCTTCTGGAGCGTCACCACCAGTTCGTCAATGGTCTCATCCTTCCCCGCGCGGATGTCGTCCGCCACGCAGCTTCGGATATGATTGGCCAGAAGCACCTTGTTAAAGCTGTTCAGTGCGGCATTCACCGCAGAAACCTGCACCAGAATATCGGTGCAATAAACATCATTCTCCACCATCCTGCGGATCCCCCGGACCTGTCCCTCAATGCGGTTCAGCCGGTTAATCAGTTCCTTATATTCCTTTTCGGAGCGCTGCTTTTTCTTATGGCAGCATACTTTCTTCTCACACCCTGCGCCCCGGGCCCCCTCCGTCCACTCTGGGCATCCGGCGCGCTCCGGGCAGATTTTCGCGTCCAAACATGCGTTTCTGTCCGAACCGGTCTCACATTCCGGAAGACAGCCACAGGATTTCTTTTCTTTCTCCATTTGCCGCACCTCTCTTTCTGGTGTCATTATATACCCCTATAGGGTATTTTGCAAGTGTTTTTTTATTTTAATCCTCTATTTCTGAGATGCCTCCCGGCGAGTCTCACGGTAATGTTGAAATTCTTTTTTTCTGGTGCTATGATAAAGAAGTCAAGGGTGACGGAAAAATTCCGCTGCCTTTTTATTTTTATTGGGAAAGGACGAATCGTATATGACAGAAAGAACCGCACAAATTGCAGAAAAGATGATCGCCTACGATGAAGGAGATCTTCGGAGAATTGAACATTTCATGAAAGTTTACGGATACGCTTCCGCAATTGGTATGCTGGAAAAACTGGATCCGGTCACACAGGAACTATTGGAGATTGCCGCACTGCTTCACGACATCGGCATCAAAGTCAGCGAGAAAAAATATCACAGCAGCGCCGGAACGTATCAGGAGCTGGAGGGCCCCGGCGAAGCGCGGAAATTACTGGAAGGTATCTGCCCGGATTCAAAGATAACGGACCGGGTCTGCTGGCTGATCGGACATCACCACACCTATTCCAATATTCAGGACATAGATCACCAGATCCTGGTGGAAGCCGATTTTCTGGTAAATCTGTCCGAAGATCACGCTTCCGCGAAATCCATCCGCCATGCACTGGAACATATTTTCCGCACACAAAGCGGCATCCGTTTTCTGAAATCCATGTATCAGGAAGCTCTTTCGGATCTCACAAACTAATCTTTTCCATTTTTCCCGGCTAAAAAACAAGGCTCTGTTCCGAAGAACAGAGCCTTGTGGCTTTTATAGACTGCCTGTCTTATTTGTTGTTGATAGCTGCCTGTGCTGCGGCCAGTCTTGCGATCGGCACACGGAACGGTGAGCAGGACACATAGTTCAGTCCTACTTTGTGGCAGAACTCTACAGAGCTGGGATCTCCGCCGTGCTCGCCGCAGATACCCATCTTCAGTGTCGGGTTGGTGGAACGGCCTTTCTTTGCAGCCATCTCAACCAGCTGTCCAACACCCTTCTGATCCAGTTTTGCAAACGGATCAGACTCATAAATCTTATTGTCATAGTAAGAGCCCAGGAATTTTCCAGCGTCATCACGGGAGAATCCGAAGGTCATCTGTGTCAGGTCGTTGGTTCCGAAGGAGAAGAACTCCGCTTCCTCAGCGATTTCATCAGCGGTCAGAGCGGCACGCGGAATCTCGATCATCGTACCGATATGATAGTTGATGTACTCGCCTTTTTCCTTCATAACTTCCTCAGCGGTTGCAACCACAACGTCCTTCACGAACTTCAGCTCTTTCTTCTCGCCAACCAGCGGAATCATGATCTCGGGAACGATGTCATAGCCCATCTCATCCTTCACCTCGATGGCAGCCTCGATAACGGCTCTTGTCTGCATCTTGGCAATTTCCGGATACGTTACGGCCAGACGGCATCCACGATGACCCATCATCGGGTTGAACTCATGCAGTTCGTCGCAGCGTGCCTGTACCTCTTCCGGAGTCAGACCCATGTCTTTTGCCAGAGCCTTGATATCTTCCGGATCGGTGGGTACGAACTCGTGAAGCGGCGGATCCAGATAACGGATGGTCATCGGACGGCCTTTCAGAGCTTTGTACATAGCCTTGAAGTCCTCTTTCTGGAACGGGATCAGCTCGTTCAGTGCAGCCTCTCTCTGCTCAACAGTATCGGACAGGATCATCTTACGGATCTTTGGAATACGATCCTCATTGAAGAACATGTGCTCGGTACGGCACAGACCGATACCTTCCGCACCCAGTTTTACAGCGTTCTCTGTATCTGCCGGTGTATCCGCATTGGTACGAACCTGCAGTTTACGGAACTGATCAGCCCATCTCATGATACGTCCGAAGTTTCCGCCTACGGAAGCCTCAACGGTCTTGATGTCGCCTTTGTAAATCTTACCGGTTGTTCCGTCCAGAGAAATGTAGTCTCCCTCATGGAAGGTATATCCGCCCAGAGTGAACCATTTCTCTTCCTCGTTGATCTTGATCTCGCCGCATCCGGATACACAGCAGGTTCCCATACCACGGGCAACTACGGCTGCGTGAGAGGTCATACCGCCGCGAACGGTCAGGATACCCTCAGATGCGTGCATACCCTCGATATCCTCCGGAGATGTCTCCAGACGAACCAGGATAACTCTCTCACCTTTCTCGTGAGCAGCTTTTGCTTCCTCGGCAGTGAAGTAAACCTTACCTGCGCCGGCTCCCGGAGATGCGGGCAGAGCGCTTCCGATTACTTCTCCGGCTTTCAGAGCATCTGCATCAAAGGTGGGATGCAGCAGCTGATCCAGAGATTTGGCTTCGATACGGCAAACAGCCTCTTCCGGAGTGATCATTCCCTCGTCTACCAGGTCGCAGGCGATCTGAATGGCTGCCGGAGCGGTTCTCTTTCCGTTACGGGTCTGCAGGAAGTACAGTTTACCCTCCTGAATGGTGAACTCCATATCCTGCATGTCGCGGTAATGGTTTTCAAGTTTCATAGCCAGTTCCATGAACTGTTTGTAGCACTTCGGCAGATCCTCAGCCAGTTTGCTGATGGGCTGCGGTGTACGAACACCGGCAACAACATCCTCGCCCTGTGCGTTGATCAGATACTCACCAAAGATACCTTTTTCGCCTGTGGAGGGGTTACGTGTGAAGGCAACACCTGTACCGGAGGTGTCTCCCATGTTACCGAATACCATGGCCTGTACGTTAACGGCAGTTCCCCAGTCGCCCGGGATGTCGTTCATACGGCGGTATACGATAGCACGCGGGTTGTCCCAGGAACGGAATACAGCTTTTACTGCTCCCAGCAGCTGCTCCTTGGGATCCTGCGGGAATTCCTCGCCGTTCATCTCCTCAGAGTAAACAGCCTTGAATCTCTTAACCAGTTCTTTTAAGTCGTCAACAGTCAGTTCTGTGTCGTAATGAACGCCCTTAGCCTCTTTCACTTCGTCGATGATTTTCTCGAAAAAGGACTTCGGAACTTCCATAACAACGTCAGAATACATCTGGATAAAACGTCTGTAGGAATCGTATGCAAATCTCGGGTTGCCGGTCTTTTTCGCAAAACCTTCTACTGCAACGTCGTTCAGACCCAGGTTCAGGATCGTGTCCATCATACCCGGCATGGATGCTCTCGCACCGGAACGAACGGAAACCAGAAGCGGATCCTCAGTATCGCCAAAGGTCTTTCCCTGGATCTTCTCCAGTTCAGCCAGAGCGTCAAAGATCTGTCCCTGAATCTCCTCAGAAATCTTTTTGCCGTTGTTGTAGTAGTCAGTACAAGCTTCCGTTGTCACGGTGAAGCCCTGGGGAATCGGCATGCCCAGATTGGTCATCTCGGCCAGGTTGGCACCTTTTCCGCCTAACAGGTTTCTCATGTTGGCATTACCTTCACTGAATAAGTAAACCCATTTTGCCATTTTTTAACTTCCTCCTAAAAAGTATAGTTTGTTTCCAAAACACCTCACAGTTCTCAGGAAAAACTGTCAGATATTCCCACTCATGCCATCAGGCACTCGTATAGCATAATTGTACTCAAAATCCCAAATATAGTCAAGCCAATTCCGGAAAAAAGCAGTAAGCTTCTGCCTTACAAAAAAGATCACACAAAAAAGGCCCTTCCCGTCACCTTTCAGAAATGGGTAACGGGAACAGCCTTTTTTCATCTGTCAGTCTTATACTGCGCTGTGGTGTCCTCTGCAGGTTTACCGTTTCTTCATATCCAGCACCAGATGTCTGGGAAGTCCATTCACCATGATCGGCTGATAGTCACCCTGAATCAGCGGCTTCACATAGTCCACAAAATCTTTGGTTACATAATTGCCTTCCCGGTTCATCCACTCCCTGGGAACCAGCTTCTCCTCATTGGCGATCCGGTGTACGTCATAGATACCTGCGGAGCTCATGTACGGATCATCGGATTCTCTGTCGATAACCACCATATTTCCGTTATAGCCCTCGTCGGCAGCCTTTACAGCGGCGCCGCCCACCATGAACGCCTCATCGATATCCACCCGGGAGGCCATATGGGAGGCGCTTCTCTGCAGGGTGGAAAATTCCACGCTTCTGGTCTTGCAGCCGATCTCCGCTCCCAAAAAGCCCGCCAGATAGGCTGCCGTTCCCTGCAGCTGTTTGTGTCCAAAAGCGTCCACATAGTCTCCGCCGCCGGAAAGCTCGCACACATACCGGCCGTCCGCCAGCTTGATGCCTTCAGAAACGGCGATGACGATGGAATGTTTCTTCTGCAGCAGATCCCTTACTTTCTTCAGGAATTTGTCAATATCAAAGGGAAGCTCCGGAAGATAGATCAGATCCGGACCCTCGCACTCCTCGGTCTTTGCCAGCGCCGTGGCTCCCGTCAGCCATCCGGCATTTCTTCCCATCACCTCGATGACGGTGATCATCTCTTTTTTATAGGTCAGGCCCAGCGCATCCCGGATAATCTCCTTGGTGGAAGCTGCGATATATTTTGCCGCACTTCCAAAACCGGGGGTGTGGTCTGTCAGGGCCAGGTCGTTGTCTATGGTCTTGGGAACACCCAGAAACTTCTGTTTATGTCCCTTGATGATAGCATAATCCGACAGCTTTTTGATGGTGTCCATGGAATCATTGCCCCCGATATAGATGAAGGAATCGATTTCCAGCTTATCCAGAATTGCGAAAATTTTCTCATAGATTTCCATATTTTCATGGATCTCCGGCAGCTTGTATCTGCAGGAACCCAGGAATGCGGACGGCGTTCTTTTCAGAAGCTCAATGTCCAGATCGGAGTGAATCTGTGTGGACATATCCACATACTGCTCATCCAGAAGGCCCTGAATCCCGTGCAGCATGCCGTATACTTTGTGGAAGCCACGCTCAATGGCGTTCTTGTAAACGCCTGCCAGGCTGGAGTTGATGACAGAAGTGGGGCCCCCCGACTGTCCTACGATAATGTTTCTCTTTTTTGTCGCCATTTTTCATCCTCCTCTTTCCTATGGATCCCTCTGTGATCATCCGGACGGTCTCTGAGGAAATCCTTACTGTCATGCCGGAACCAGCGCTTCCGGCATCTGCTATTCCGTCTTTCGTCATTATACCAACTTTCCCATCTTTTTTCAATATTCATTTGTTATTATTGTAC
>DVIN01000012.1 GCA_018711275.1 Candidatus Pullilachnospira intestinigallinarum | reverse complement strand
GGGTGGCCATCGCCAGAGCCATCGTGAATTCCCCGGCGGTGCTGCTGGCGGACGAACCCACCGGGGCGCTGGATACCGCCACCTCGGAGGGGATCATGGATCTTTTTGAGAAGCTGAACCGGTCGGGTATGACCATCGTGGTGGTAACCCACGATCCGCAGGTGGCCCTCCGCTGTGGGCGAACCTTTGAGATGAAGGATGGGCGGATCCGGGAGGCCGCCGCAGTACGGACAGACACAGCTCCCGGCTGATGCTGACGGCATATGGAATTTACGGGTGTTACACCAAAAAGAAGCTCATGAGAGAAATGGATATGAATAGTCTGGATCTGGAACTGAGCGAAACGGGTACGGTTACAAAGGGAGAATTTTCGGAAGCTTTTCTGGCATGCCCTTCCGAGCTCACGGATGGTATTGACATGATTCTGGTATATGTAAAATATACAGAGGAGGAAGGAGTCAGACCGCTGGAACTTCGGTTTACTGTCCGGGAAGGGAAGATATCTTCCTGCTCCCTGTTCGCCCATAATCTGGAGCAGAACCGTATGATTACGGTATATTTTTCCGAGGAACAGGAGGAAAAGGGGGAAGCGGTTGCCCTGACTTATAAAGGCATGGATTAGGAAATCCAGGGGTGGCTGAAGAATATGGAGAATCCGGACGGTACTTTGAGTATTCTGGGGAAGGAATACAAAGTGATCGGAAGACAAAGCTGGGCGGAAGCGGTGCTGATACCGTATCAGTCTCTGGAAGATGATACTGCTCTTTACAATGATTTCGGATTCTCACTATCCTTCCATGAACCGGTCACCAGAGATCAGTACAATCAGCTGAAAGAGACATTGACGGCACAGCTGGGCGACCGGGTGATTTTCCCGGAACGGGAGATTTACGATTTTAACCAGCTGTACCTTTACAATACCATTCTTCTGATCAATGGATTTATCCTGCTGGCGGCGGCCCTGAATTTCGCACTACTGTACCGGTATATCCTGATGAAGCGGAAGAAAAATCTGGCTGTTTTTCAGCTCTGCGGCCTGACCCGGCTGCGGGCGGCCTGTTATTATCTGGGGGAATGTATTCTGCTGCTGGTTCCCGTGATCCCGCTGGCGTTTGTCTGCTTCTGCCTGCTGGTGCTCCCGGCGCTGGCAGAGACGTATACAGACATCTGGACCCTGTTCCCGGGAAGTATCTATGGGAAGTTCGGCGGGGCGTATCTGGTGGTTTCCCTGCTGGTTCTGGTTCCGGTGATTGCGCTGGAACTGAACAGGCAGACTTTGAAAGAGCAGTTATAGGTGAACGGTATGAAGAAAAAATGGGAGTTGGCGTTAAGAGGGCTGAAAGGGCAGCCGCCGCAGGAAAGATTCTTTCTTGCGGCGGCCGCTCCTGCATGGTACAATAAAGAAAATGCCCGTAAACGCGGGAAAACAGATATATGGAGTTTGCAGGAAGTAAGTTATGGGAGTGACATTGCAGCAGATTGCTGAAAAAGCAGGTGTATCCAGAGGGACGGTAGACCGGGCATTAAACAATCGTGGAAGAATTAAACCGGAAGTTGCAGAAAAAATAAAGAAAATTGCGGAAGAGATGGGGTATCAGCCCAATCGTGCCGGAAGAGCGCTGGCGATGACAAAGCAGTCTGTGCGTATCGGAGTGATTCTGCAATCTGCGGATACGCCCTTTATGAAGAAGGTTTTGAAGGGTATTGAGGATGCCAAAAAAGAGTCTGAGCAGATGGGGATCGAGGTTATTGTGAAGAAACTGAATGGTGTTAATGCAGAAAAAGTTGCAGACGCCATGAAGAAGATGCGTATTGCCGGCTGCAAAGGGATTGCCATGGTTCCGTCAGAAAATGAAGTTTTAAAAAAAATGATTCATGAATTTGCGGAAGAAGGAATACCTGTGGTAACATTCAACTCAGATCTTGAGGAATCCGACAGGATTTGCTTTGTAGGTCAGAACGCATTACAAAGTGGTAAGGTGGCTGCGGGATTAATGGCGGAAATCCTTCCGCCAGGCGCGGAAGTACAGGTTATTTCGGGTTATCCGTCAAATCATTCGCACAGCAACAGAAGTAAAGGATTTATCAGTGAACTGGCGGCATGCAGAAAAGATGTGGAGATTCTGGATATTCAATACGCATATGACGACAGCAGGATTGCGGGGATTATCACAGAAGAGACGCTGAAGCGGCATCCGAATCTGCGGGGGGTGTATTTGGCGGCATCTGGAGCAGAGGGAGTCTGCAAGGTGTTAAAGAATCATAATCTGGCAGGTATGGTAAAAGTTATTTCCAATGATCTGACTACGAAAAACGAACAGGAGTTGAAGCATGGGGTGATTCAGTTTTTGCTGGGGCAGGACGCATACATACAGGGGTATTCGCCCGTAATGATTCTGTTTAATAAATTATTTGACGGCAGGGAGCCGGAGAAGGAGCTTCAGTATACGGAGATTGTAATCAAAACAAAATATAATCTGTGATTGTTCATAAAAAGAAAACGGTTTATTTGTGTGTTTTGCGCATTGCGTTCACGTGCACACAATGATAGTATAAAGACACGGAAAGAAATATTCTAAAACGGAAAGGTGGAGAAAAATGTTAAATGTAGGTGTCATTGGATGCGGCGGTATGGGAAGAGACCATATCAGGAGAATTACTGAGAGGACACAGGGCGCACAGGTAGCGGCGGTATCAGATGTTTTTGAGGAGAGCGCCAGAAAGGCGGCTGAAATCGCAGGCGGAGCAAAGGTATATACAAACGGAAAAGATCTGATAAATGATCCGGAAGTAGATGCCGTACTGATCGTGTCGCCCGGATTCGCGCATAAGGAGGATTTGCTGGAAGCTGTTAAAATTGGGAAAAGAGTATTCTGTGAGAAGCCGCTTTGTACAACTGCGGATGACTGTAAGGTAGTTATGGAAGCAGAAGAAGCATCAGGAAAACATCTGATTCAGCTGGGATTTATGAGGCGTTATCACAAGGGATATATTCAGATTAAAGATGCAATCGCGACAGGAGAATATGGAGAACCATTGATGATGCACTGTACCCATCGTAATCCGGAAGTGGGAACCGGTTATAATACTCCGATGGCAGTACATGATACGGTAATCCACGAGATTGACCTCTGCCATTGGTTGGTAAATGATGATTATGAAAGTGTCCAGGTGATTATGCCGAAGACCACGAAGTATTCCCATCCGGAACTGAAAGATCCGCAGATTATGCTGATGCGCACAAAGAGCGGCATCTGTATTGATGTAGAGTGTTTCGTTAACTGCAGGTTTGGATATGACATTAACTGTGAAGTGGTATGTGAAAACGGGGCTCTTAAGATGGGGACACCAATGGCGCCTTCGATCAGAAAGAATGCACAGTGCGCTACAGAGATTACAACGGATTGTTTTGTGCTGTTTAAAGATGCGTATGATGCTGAAATCCAGAACTGGGTTGACTGCGCGGAAAAAGGCGTAATTGAAGGGCCGACTGCCTGGGACGGATATCTTGCGGCAGTTACAGCGGACGCGCTGGTACGGGCGCAGGAAACAGGGAATATTGAAAAAGTTGTAACAGTTGAGAAACCGCAGTTTTACAGATAAATTTTTTTTGCACAATGCGTGCACGTGAACATGGCTGCGAAGCGCAGAAGAATACACAGGTGTCATACGTGGGGGAATGACCCCGGCAGGATGCCTGGCAGGAGGATATGGAATATGAAAATCGGGTTTAATGAAGCGACAGCTTTGGAATGTAAAGGACAGTCATTGATGGCAGATCTTGAGGCCTGTGAAAAATATGGATTTGATTATATCGAAATCCGCTTCGATTGTGTAAAAGAATATCTGCAGGAACATACGTTAGAAGAACTGGCAGAATGGTTTAAGAATCATCACCTGAAACCATGGGCTTACAATACGCTTATTTACTTTAATCAGAGAGATGAAGCCGGGATAAAAGAGATTGATGAAGAAACGGATTTTATCATAAAGGTATGTAAAGCGATTGGAATGAAAATGCTGATAACAGTGCCCAGCTTTAACATAAAGGATAAAACCGTAAAAGAGATTAAAGAGGAAGCGGTGGAAAGGCTTCGTTATCTTTCGGATAAAGTTGGCAAAGATATCCGGATATCCCTGGAATTCTGCGGCGCGCCAAACTGTTCGATCAATCAGTTCGGAACGGCCTATGATGTGGTAAAAGCTGTTGGCAGAGATAATGTGGGAATTACTGTAGATACCTTCCATTTCCATGAAATGTGTTCCAGGCTGGAGGATTTAAAAGCAGCGGACGGAAATAAGATCTTTGCATATCATCTGAATGACTGTGAGGATCTTCCTCTTGGATCCTGTGGAGATGATAAAAGGCTGTGGCCGGGTGAAGGGGTGATTGATCACGCCAAAATTGCGGG
The DNA here is from genome assembly GCA_018711275.1 of Candidatus Pullilachnospira intestinigallinarum. Taxonomy (GTDB): domain Bacteria; phylum Bacillota; class Clostridia; order Lachnospirales; family Lachnospiraceae; genus Pullilachnospira; species Pullilachnospira intestinigallinarum. Next base: position 38,061 of record DVIN01000012.1, on the reverse strand, counting down.
AGCGTTAAGGGAGATCGGATTTGACGGTGTGTGCACCATTGAGGAATTCCGCCCGGAATATTATGCTTTGCCGCATGATGAAAATGTCAGGAAAGCAGCGGAAGTGACGAGAAATTTCGTGGAAAAATATTTTGCGTAACCATTGTCGGAGAATGTATATCGAAGAATAAATCGGTCTACAGGGAAAAGAAAGGAGAGGCAGACAATGAAAATAGCGTTTGATGTAGACGTTCTGGCAAAGCAGTCCATGGATATTAACTGGATGGTACACCAGGTGGCAGACTGGGGATATAAATATATTGAGCAGTCCCCGCATCCGAGAATCAATCCGTTTTATAAGCATCCTTTATTCTCAAAGGAATGTGAGATGGAATACAGAAAAGCATTACGGGAAACAGGTGTGGAGATCTCTTCGTTTATTGTTGTATATCGCTGGTCAGGACCGACGGAGGAACAGCGCCAGTTTGCAATCACAAATTGGAAACGAATGATTGAGATCGCGGCGGATATGGGGGTGTCCGTTATCAATACGGAATTATCCGGGGATCCGAATCAGCAGGAAATCTGCAACGGAATGTGGTTCAGATCAATGGAAGAATTACTTCCTGTTATTGAAAAGAATAAGATCCGCGTGGAAATTCAGTCGCATCCTTATGATTTTTGCGAACTGAATAATGAAACCTGCGATATGGTCAAATCGTTCCGGTCCCCATATCTTGGATATGTGTATTCTTCACCCCACGGGTTCTTCTATGATGAAGGAAAGGGGGATGTCCGTTCGATGCTGAAATATGCGGGAGACGAGCTGACGCATGTATTATTCGCGGATACATATAATCAGACACTGGACTGCCGCTATATTGCCAATCCGCCATGGCTGAATGGAAGAGGAAGAGCGGATGTGACCATCCATCAGCATCTTGCCATGGGTGAAGGAGATGTGGATTTTGAGGGGATTTTTGAAACGCTCAGGGAGATGGATTTCGCAAACAGACAGTTAAGAGCAAATGCGCCGAAAGCCGGCGGGGATAACATTGCCTGCGTATCAATGTTCGGATTCCCCGAAAAGATGGACAGACAGGCCCCTGAGGCAAGAGAACGTATCGAAAGAGAATTGTTAAGATAAAACTCCCTCCTGTACTGTATGATTTCAGCGGCCGCCGCAGGAAAGATTCTTTCTTGCGGCGGCCGCTGCCTCATGCTATAATGGGGAACGAAAACAGCGGGCTGCCCGGCGGCCCGGGACAAGAGAAGGGATGGACATGGAACAGGCAGATAATCTTCTGGGAAGGATCCGGAAAAACGATCATTCTTTCAGTAAGGGTCAGAAGCGGCTGGCCGATTATATTAAAGAAAATTATGACAAGGCGGTGTTTCTCACCGCGGCCCGGCTGGGGAAAGAGGTGGGGGTCAGCGAGTCCACCACGGTGCGGTTTGCCACCCAGCTGGGGTATAAGGGATTTCCGGAGTTTCACCGGGCGCTGGAGGAGCTGGTGCGGAACCGGCTCAATTCCATTCAGCGGATGGAAGTTACCTACGGGCATGTGCCCCAGGCGGAGATTCTGGATCGGATCTTTCAGTCGGATATTGAGAAGATCAAGCTGACCATGGAGCATATCGACCACTCCGCCTTTGAGCTGGCGGTGGACACGCTCCTGGGAGCAAGAACCATCTATATCATCGGTATCAGAAGCTGCGCCCCGCTGGCCAGCTTTCTCGGTTTCTATCTGAATATGATTTTTCCGGATGTGCGGCTGATTCAGACCAATTCCGCCAGCGAGATTTTTGAACAGATGTTCCGGATCAGTCAGGAGGATGTGATCATCGGCATCAGTTTCCCCAGGTATTCCATGCGGACGCTGAAGGCCATGGAGTTTGCCAACAACCGGAATGCCAAGGTGATCACGCTGACGGACAGCATCCATTCGCCCATCAACCTGTATTCCTCCTGTAATCTGATCGCCAGAAGCGACATGGCATCCATTGTGGATTCCCTGGTGGCGCCGTTGAGCGTTATCAACGCCCTGGTGGTGGCACTCTGCATGAAAAAACAGGGGGAAGTGGTGGACACGCTGCAGTCCATGGAAAAAATCTGGGATGAGTATCAGGTGTACAGCAGCGATGAAATGAATCATGTGGGTGATGCCGGCAGGCTGTATGATGCTGGGCACAGGGAGGACGAATGAGAAAATTACTGATTATCGGAGGCGGAGCATCCGGTATGCTGGCGGCAGTGTACGCGGCAAGACAGGGCATGGAGGTACACGTTTTCGAACAGAATGAAAAATTGGGGAAAAAGCTTTTTATCACCGGCAAGGGCAGGTGCAATTTCACCAACGCCTGTCAGACGGAGGAGCTTTTCGACGCGGTGCTGACCAATCCCCGGTTTCTTTACAGCGCCATTTACGGCTATACCAATTACGATGTGATTGATTTCTTTGAGCAGCTGGGCGTGAGGACGAAGATGGAGCGGGGCGGCCGGATGTTTCCCCGGTCCGATCACTCCTCGGATATTATTCTGGCTATGGAACGGGAGATGCGGCGCCTGGGAGTGAAGATCCATCTGCGGACCCGGGTGAAGAATGTATGGCTTGAGAAGACGGAGGGAGGAGTGCGGGCCGCGGGCCTTGTGCTGGAGGACGGCGCCCGGATTGCGGGGGACGCGGTGCTGGAGGCCACCGGAGGGATTTCCTATCCTTCCACCGGAGCCACCGGGGACGGATACCGGATGGCCAAAGAGGCCGGGCATCATGTGACGGAGCTTCTGCCCTCCCTGGTGCCCATGGTGACGGCGGAGGAATACATTCCCCGGATGCAGGGGCTCTCCCTGAAGAATGTGCAGCTCAGTATCCGGGACGGAAAACGGACAGTCTTTGAAGAATTTGGAGAAATGATGTTTACCCATTTCGGGATTACCGGGCCGCTGGTATTATCAGCCAGCGGAAAAGTGGGAAAACTCCTGAAAAAGACCTATCTTTCCGCCAGCATTGATCTGAAGCCTGCTCTCACCAGGGAACAGCTGGACGCCAGGCTTCTGCGGGAATTTTCGGCGGCACAGAACCGGCAGTTTAAAAATGTGCTGTCCTCCCTTCTGCCGGCCCGGATGATTCCGGTGATGCTTCAGATCGGAGGGATTGCCGGGGAGAAGAAGATCCATGAGATCACCCGCGGGGAGCGGGAAGGCTTTATCGAAAAAATCAAGGCATTTCCCATGACGGTCACGGGCCTGCGGGGATTTCAGGAGGCCATCATCACAAAGGGCGGCGTGGAAGTGAAGGAGATTGATCCCAGAACCATGGAGTCAAAAAAGGTGAAGGGGCTGTATTTTGCCGGAGAGGTGCTGGATCTGGACGCGCTGACCGGCGGCTATAATCTGCAGATCGCCTGGTCCACCGCCCATGCGGCCGCCATGGGAGCGGCTGAGGAAAAGTAAAAAACCTGAACAGAAAGGAAGAAATAAATGAGTTACAGTATTGCCATTGACGGCCCCGCAGGGGCGGGAAAGAGTACCATTGCCAGACGGGCGGCGGCGGCGCTTTCCTTCATTTATGTGGATACGGGAGCCATGTATCGGGCCATGGGCCTGTATTTTCTGAAGCACGGCATTGACCCGGCGGATACGGCAGCCATCGAGGAGGCGGTGCAGGATGTGGATGTTTCCATCCGCTATGAAGACGGGGAGCAGCAGGTATATCTCAACGGGGAAAATGTCACCGGGCAGATCCGCCGGGAAGAGGTGGGCGATATGGCCTCCCGCACCTCCGTCAACGGGAAAGTCCGCGAAAAGCTGGTGCAGTTTCAGCAGCAGCTGGCGACCCGGGAGAATGTGGTGATGGACGGCAGAGACATCGGAACCTGCGTGCTGCCGGATGCCACGGTGAAAATCTATCTGACGGCCAGTGTGGAGGAGCGGGCCAGACGAAGATATCTGGAACTGAAGGAGAAAGGACAGGAGGAGAGCCTTAAGAAAATCGAAGAGGACATCCGTGATCGGGATCATCGGGATATGACCAGAGAGATCTCCCCGCTTCGCCAGGCAGAGGACGCGGTGCTGGTGGACGCCTCCCATATGACCATCGAAGAGGTGACGGCGGCGGTGCTTGCGGCCTTTGAAGAGAGAAGGAAATGATGGAGAAGATCAGGGTAGCAAAAACGGCCGGCTTCTGCTTTGGCGTGAAGCGGGCAGTGGAAACGGTATATGAACAGGTGAAAAAAGACGGCGGCCCCGTCTACACCTACGGCCCCATCATCCACAACGAAGAAGTGGTGGCGGATCTGGAGACCAGGGGCGTTCAGGTGCTGCAGGGCCGCCGGGATCTGGAGGCGCTCACCCAGGGAACGGTGGTGATCCGCTCCCACGGCGTGCCGGAGGAGATTTACCGGCTGATTGAGGAGCGGGGGCTTGCCTGCGTGGACGCCACCTGTCCCTTTGTCCGGAAGATTCACCGGATTGTGGAAAAATACAGCAGGGAAGGCTGGCAGATTGTGATTACCGGCGACGCCTCCCACCCGGAGGTGGAAGGAATCCGGGGCTGGTGCCAGGGCCCCTCCACCGTGATTTCCACCCTCGAAGAGGCCGAAAATCTGGAGTTTCCGGAGGGCACAAAGGTGTGTATTGTGTCCCAGACGACATTTAATTACAACAAATTTAAAGATTTAGTTGAAATTCTGGAGAAAAAGAGGTATGATAGAATTGTTTTAAATACGATCTGTAATGCCACGGAAGAGAGACAGGCCGAGGCAAGGCGGATCGCCTGCGAAGCAGATACCATGATTGTCATTGGCGGCAGACACAGTTCCAATACCCAGAAATTATACGAGATATGTAGAAGAGAGTGTGAGAATACTTACTATATACAGACACTTGTTGATTTGGATACTGGGCCTTTTCAATGTATTGGTTGCGTAGGTATTACAGCGGGGGCTTCCACCCCGAATAATATAATTGAGGAGGTTCAAGAATATGTCAGAAAAAAGTTTTGAACAGATGCTGGAAGAATCATTTAAAACCATCAGAAACGGAGAGGTAGTCGAGGGTACCGTAATCGATGTCAAAGAAGACGAGATTATTTTAAATATTGGTTACAAAGCAGACGGTATTCTCACAAAGAGTGAATACAGCAACGACTCCTCTGTGGATCTGACCACAGTCGTGAAACCGGGCGACACCATGGAAGTGAAGGTGCTGAAGGTGAACGACGGCGAGGGCCAGGTGCTGCTGACCTATAAGAGACTGGCAGCAGAGAAAGGCAACAAGAGACTGGAGGAGGCTTTCGAGAACAAGGAAGTCCTGAAGGCAAAAGTGACACAGGTGCTCAACGGCGGACTGAGCGTAGTCATCGACGAGGCCAGAGTATTTATCCCCGCAAGCCTTGTATCCGATACCTATGAGAGAGATCTGAACAAATACGCGGATCAGGAGATTGAGTTTGTGATCACCGAGTTCAATCCCAGAAGAAGAAGAATCATCGGCGACAGAAAACAGCTGCTGCTGGCTGAGAAGGCAGAGAAGCAGAGAGAGCTGTTTGAGAGAATCCATGTGGGCGACACCGTGGAAGGCGTGGTGAAGAACGTGACCGATTTCGGCGCATTCATTGACCTGGGCGGAGCCGACGGCCTGCTGCACATCTCCGAGATGAGCTGGGGCAGAGTGGAGAATCCCAAGAAGCTGTTCAAGGTGGGTGAACCCCTGAAAGTCCTGATCAAAGATATCAACGGCGACAAGATCGCCCTGAGCCTGAAGTTTGAGGATCAGAACCCGTGGCTGACCGCAGACGAGAAATATGCGGCCGGTAACGTGGTGGAGGGCGTGATTGCCCGTATGACGGATTTCGGCGCATTTGTAGAACTGGAGCCGGGCGTGGACGCGCTGCTGCACGTTTCCCAGATTTCCAGAGAGCATGTGGAGAAACCCTCCGATGTGCTGAAGGTAGGACAGAAGATCACCGCCAAAGTTGTGGATTTCAACGGCGATGAGAAGAAGATCAGCCTGAGCATGAAAGCTCTGGAGAACGCAGCTCCCGCTGAGGAGGAGAGCGAAGAAGAGTAAGGTGCAGAAGACTCGTAAAGAGAATTTTCAGTATCCTTTGGACAACGGAAGGTGTGCCCGGCACACGTTCTGTTGTCAGAGATAAAAAACAGAAGAGGCCATGGGAGAGAGCGCTGTATCGGACGGTACAGGTTTTCTTCCATGGCCTTTTTGCGATATTCTGTCCTGGGGCACGGAAGCCGCAAGACGAAATTATTATCCTTTTTTCAGCTGTATCAGCAGATGACGGACGTAGGAAATCATATCTTCCTCCTGGTGAAAGAAAGCCGAGGAGGGCTGGAAGAACAGCAGGGAGGAGCGGTAATCTTCCCGGAAGGCGGGAGTAAACAGCTGGGAAAACTGCGGAAGAAATCTGCCGCTGACACGCCGGTAGCAGTCGGCTGCTTTGGCGGGACGCCGGTGAGCTCTGTCTACATAGACGCCCACACTTTTGTGAATGGCCTCATCCTCCAGGGGAAGATAGTAGTAATCTTTGTAGTTTTCATAAAAAAACTTCAGTGTTCCCTCAAAAAAAGGAACGGTCAACACTGCCTCGCGGTCTCTGACCGTAAAATGTATATTCTGCAACGTACGGTCCAGGCATACCGGAAGAGACAGTGGAAGGATCAGCTGAAAGCGGGCATTCTTTTCCGTTTGTTCTCCCCGGATACAAAAGGAAAGGGTACCGTTTTGCAGGCCGGGAAATGCCAGGAGAGGAAGAAGTGCCAACATTCCCTCCATATCCTCCCGGTTGTGGAGCAGCAGTGTGTTCAGAAGATCTTCCGACGCGGTTTTCAGATATTCCTGATAGCAGGAGATCAGATCGCCGCCGGTAAACGGATCCTTCCGGCACAGGCCGGTAAAGATTTCCAGATCTCTCTGGCGCATGTGGGTCAGCCCCAGCAGCTTTTTACAGGGCAGCAGTTTTTCGTAAAGATCCAGCTGGTTCAGCGGTTCGAAGGGGGATTCTTTCCGGTAAAAGGTATATTTGTGCATCAGATAAGGGAGATCGAAGCCTTTGCCGTTAAAATGCACCAGCAGCGTGCGGCTCTTCAGCAGTTTTGAAAATTCTTCCAGAACCGTTTCCTCCTCAGAGGGGCGCTGGCAGAACCACTGCCGGAGTGTCCACCGGCCTTCCTCAAAACAGATAACGCCCAGAAGATACAGGTGGGAGTTCCGCCAGGATAGACCGGTGGTTTCAATATCGAAAAAAACAGTCCCTTTCGGATCCGGAAACCATCTGGCGGGAAGAGAGGACAGCGGGTTCGGAATTTTATGTTCAATGATGTGCATGAATACCTCCTGTTAACGGTAAGAAAATGGATGGCGAACGATTATGCGGACGATGCCGCAGCAGCGTTTATCGTCTTGTTTTTCCAAGTATTTATCAGTATAATATAACCCATAAGAAAAATACAGTGCTTTTTTCAGTAAATATACCCTCTGTGGAGATAACTTCAGGGCAGGAAGGGGGACAGATGATGGAAACGAAGATTTTGGGAGTGGATCTGTATCATATTCTGGGATGGTTTATCGTATACAGTTTTCTGGGATGGGTATGGGAGAGCTGCTATGTGTCGGCAAAATCACACCGGTTTGTGAACAGGGGATTTGTCAGCGGCCCGTTTGTTACTATTTACGGCGTGGGAGCAGTGGTGATTTATGTGACGCTTCGGCCGTTGGGAGCATATCCGGTGCTGCTGTACTGTGGAGGACTGGTGGTGGCCACAGTGCTGGAATATGTGACCGGTGTGTTGATGGAGGCCATCTTTCACACCAGTTGGTGGGATTACAGTGAAAAGAAATTTAATTTCAGAGGGAAGATCTGTCTGGGAAGTTCACTGGCCTGGGGAGCTTTTACGCTGCTTCTTTTTTATGTGATTCATCCGCCGGTGGCATGGCTGGTGGATCAGGTTTCCAGATGGGCCGGATATATCGTGGAAGCGGTGTGGTCTGTCGGCTATGCGGTGGATTTTGGTTTCTCGGCCGCTGCGGCTTTCCATCTGAAAGACCGTCTTGCCCGGCTGGACGAGGCCTGGGACGGATTTCAGCAGGATATACAGAGTTCTGTCCAGAATCTCCGGCTGTATGATGCTGCCGTTCAGATCAGGGAGCGTGCCGGAATGTACCGGAAGGAACTGCTGGCAGGTCATATGGATTTCCCGGGAGAATGGAAAGAACGGCTGAAGGATCTGGCGGACCGGCAGGAAATCACAGAGGATTTCCAGCAGCGTATTCTGGAGCGTTACGATGCGCTGGCTGCCCGCTATACGGAACTGCGGGAGAATCTGGGGCGCAATGCCAGAAGGCATCTGAGGGCGTATCCCACGCTGACCAGTCATGTCAACCGGCTCCGGAAGCATGGAAGAAAACGAGGGAAAAAAGAATCATAACAGAAAAAAAGAAAAAACAAGGAGGCAGGATCGTATGGGTTTAAGCAGTTTCCGGGGAGGAATTCATCCCCCTGGCAATAAGGAATTGTCCAAAGACAGTTCCATCCGGCAGGTGAAGCCGGGAAAGGAGCTGGCGTATTTGCTGTCCCAGCATATCGGAGTGCCGGCCCGTCCTCTGGTGAAAAAGGGGGATCGGGTACTGGCAGGGCAGAAGATCGCGGAGGCGTCCGGATTTGTGTCGGTACCGGTTCACGCGTCTGTTTCCGGCACCGTAAAAGGCATTGAACAGCGGCTTACGGCTGCGGGCAGCGTCTGTGATGCGGTAATCGTGGAGAATGACGGCATGTATCAGGAAGCGGCGGCTGCGGACCCGGCGGGGGATCCCGGACAGCTCTCCAGGGAAGAGATTCTGGAGCGGATCCGGGAAGCCGGTGTGGCGGGGATGGGAGGCGCCGGATTTCCCACCCATGTGAAGTTGTCCCCGAAAGATCCGGAAAAAATCGATTATGTGCTGATCAACGGAGCAGAGTGCGAACCGTATCTTACCGCGGATTACCGGCAGATGCTGGAATATCCGGAACAGGTGGCGGGCGGTCTGCGGATCCTTCTTCAGCTTTTTCCCCATGCGAAAGGGGTGGTCTGTATCGAGGACAACAAACCGGAGTGTATCCGGGTCATGGAACAGGCCTGTGCCGGGGATCCTTCCCTTCAGGTGCGGGTTCTGAAAACAAAGTATCCTCAGGGCGCGGAGCGAATGCTGATTTATGCCGTCACGGGAAGAAAGATCAATTCCTCTCTGCTTCCGGCTGACGCGGGCTGTGTGGTGGACAACGCCCAGACCGCGGCAGCTGTCTACCGGGCAGTGGTTCTGGGGAAACCGGTGACGGAGCGGATTGTGACGGTGACCGGAGACGCGGTAGCCCGGCCTTCCAATTTTCTGGCTCCCCTGGGGATGGATCACGGGGAGCTTCTGGAGGCCGCGGGGGGTTTGACAAAGCCGGTGGAAAAACTGGTTTCCGGCGGTCCCATGATGGGATTTGCGCTCTTCGATCTTCATATTCCGGTGACGAAGACCACTTCCGGGCTGCTCTGCCTTTCAGCGGATGAGGTGAGCCGTCACAAGCCCACCGCCTGTATCAACTGCGGCCGGTGTGTGGCGGAATGTCCGGAGCGGCTGGTGCCGGCCCGGCTGGCCCGGTTTGCCCGGTATGGAGATGAGAAGAATTTTCTGAAATATTATGGCATGGAGTGCTGCGAGTGCGGCAGCTGCAGCTACGTCTGTCCTGCCAGGCGTCCCCTGGCCCAGGAGATCAGATCCATGAGAAAGATGGTTCTCGCGAACCGGAAAAAGGAGGGAGAAAAGAAATGAAAGAAATGCTGCATGTATCCTCCTCCCCGCATATCCGGTCCAGGACGGCGACGCCGAATCTGATGGCCATGGTGATTCTCGCCCTGTTGCCGGCGACGCTGTTCGGTATCTGGAATTTCGGAGTGAGGGCCCTTTGTCTGATCTTGATTTCCATCGCTGTCTGTGTGGCCGCGGAGGGAGTTTATGAACGCCTGCTGCATAAGGAATCTACGCTGAAGGATCTCAGCGCGGTGGTGACAGGACTTCTTCTGGCGCTGAACCTGCCGCCGTCCGCACCCTGGTGGATCCCGGTGATCGGCGGGATTTTCGCAATCCTTGTGGTGAAGCAGCTGTTTGGCGGGCTGGGACAGAATTTTATGAATCCGGCGCTGGCAGCCAGATGTTTCCTGCTGCTGGCCTTTACGGGAGCCATGACGGATTTTTCTGTCACCGGCGGTTTTGGGACGCTGACAGATACTGTATCCGGAGCCACGCCTCTGGCTGCCATGAGGGCTGGGGAATCGGTGGATCTGATGTCCATGTTTCTGGGATGTACCAGAGGAACCATCGGAGAGACTTCGGCTCTGGCGCTGCTTTTGGGAGGGGTTTTTCTGGTAATTATGCGGGTGATTGACCTGCGGATTCCGCTGACGTATCTGGCCAGCTTCCTGATTTTTCTGCTTCTTTTCGGGGGACATGGAGCGGACGGCACATACCTTCTGGGCCAGCTTTTGGGAGGCGGACTGATGCTGGGAGCCTGGTTCATGGCCACGGATTATGTGACCAGTCCCATCACGCCTGCCGGAAGGGTGGTCTACGGTGTGATTCTGGGAATTATGACGGGAATTTTCCGCGTATTTGGTTCCTCCGCGGAAGGGGTTTCCTATGCCATTATCTTCAGTAACCTGCTGATTCCGCTGATTGAGCGGCTGACCATTCCGGCAGCCTTTGGGAAAGGGGGCAGAGTACATGAGCAGTAAGATTATCCGGGACGCCCTGGCTCTGACAGCCATCACGCTGGTGGCGGGGCTGGCTCTGGGAGCGGTTTACGGGATCACCAAAGACCCCATTGCCAGACAGGAGGAACTGGCCAGACAGGAGGCTTATCAGGAAGTGTTTCCCGATGCGGAACAGTTTCAGACATTGAACCTGGACACGGCCAGGGCAGAGCAGATCCGGGAAGGCCTGGATGCGGAGGGCTATACGCAGGACAGTATCCAGGAGGTGAATGAGGCTCTGGATGAAGACGGGCGGCTTCTGGGATATGCCATTACGGTGCTTTCCACGGCCGGTTACGGAGGGGAGATTCGGTTTTCCATGGGCGTTGGTCTGGATGGTATGGTGAATGGAATTTCCTTCCTTTCCATCAGCGAGACAGCGGGACTTGGAATGAAAGCGGATACAGAAGAATTTCGCGGTCAGTTTGCCGGAAAACAGGTGGAGGCGTTTGCCTATACCAAAAACGGGGCGTCTGCGGAAAATGAAATCGATGCCATCAGCGGTGCCACCATTACTACCAGCGCAGTGACTGACGCAGTCAACGCGGGACTGTGCGCGTTCCGTCTGCTGGGGACGGATAACTGACAAAAAGAAGGACTTCCCCGAGGGGATCCCTTTATGGCCATACGGCCTTGGAAACAGAATTAGGAAAGGAGTTTTTTCGTGAAAGATCATTCGCCGGCCGAAAGGCTTTATAACGGTATTATAAAAGAAAATCCCACATTCGTGATGATGCTGGGTATGTGTCCTACTCTGGCGGTGACCACTTCGGCGGTCAATGGGCTGGGAATGGGACTGACCACCATGGTAATTCTGGCCATGTCCAATCTGATGATTTCTCTGCTTCGGAAAGTTATTCCTGACGGAGTGAGAATGCCGGCGTATATCGTGGTGGTGGCCTCTTTTGTGACCATTGTGCAGTTTCTTCTGCAGGGCTTTCTCCCTTTTCTGTACGATTCTCTGGGAATCTATATTCCACTGATTGTGGTGAACTGTATTATTCTGGGAAGAGCGGAAGCCTACGCTTCCAAGCACGGTCCCGTCAGTTCTGTGTTTGACGGAATCGGAATGGGGCTGGGTTTTACCCTGGGTCTGACAAGTATCGGAATTGTCCGGGAACTGCTGGGCGGAGGCGCCATTTTCGGTTTCCAGATTTTTGAGGGCGGAGCGACAATTTTTGTGCTGGCTCCGGGAGCATTTTTCGTGCTGGCCATGCTGGTGGCTCTGCAGAATAAACTGAAAGAGGGAAAACAGGAGAAAAGGCAGGGAACGGCCGGCTGCGCGGCGGGCTGTGCGGCCTGCTCCAATACCCTCTGCAGCCAGGCGGGTACAGAGGATACGGCCAGGAAAGGAGGCGCATAAGTATGGGTGAACAGCTTCAGACACTGCTGATGATCGCAGTGGGATCAGCTTTGGTGAACAATGTGGTACTGAGTCAGTTTTTGGGACTCTGCCCTTTTCTGGGGGTTTCAAAAAAGATGGAGACGGCCGCCGGTATGGGAGGAGCCGTGATCTTTGTGCTGACCATTTCCTCCTTTTTTACCGGACTGATTTATCATTTTCTTCTGGTACCTTCCGGCCTGACGTATCTGCAGACCATCGTCTTTATCCTGGTAATCGCCGCTCTGGTACAGCTGGTGGAGATGTTTCTGAAAAAAACCATGCCCGCCCTCTACAAAAGCCTGGGGGTATATCTCCCTCTGATTACCACCAACTGCGCGGTGTTGGGCGTGGCCCTTCTGAATGTGCAGAACAATTACGGGATTCTGGAGGGAACCGTCAACGGCCTGGCGACGGCGGTGGGATTTACCATTTCGATTGTGCTGATGGCGGGCCTGCGGGAAAAAATCCAGTACAATGATATTCCGAAGCCGTTTCAGGGGATGCCGATTGTGCTTTTGACGGCGGGGCTGATGTCTATCGCGTTCTTTGGATTTTCCGGAATGATCTGACAGGGAGGTAAGGTATGATTACAGGAATTATCACTGCGGCGGTGCTGGTGGGCGGCACCGGTCTGGTTATCGGCCTCCTTTTGGGACTGGCGGGAAAGAAGTTCGCGGTGGAGGTCAACGAGAAGGAAATCGCCGTCCGGCAGCAGCTGCCGGGTAATAACTGCGGCGGCTGCGGTTATCCCGGATGCGATGGGCTGGCTGCGGCCATTGCGGCGGGACAGGCGCCGGTCAACGGATGTCCGGTGGGCGGCCCTGCCGCTGCGAAAGCCATCGGAGCCATTATGGGGCAGGAAGTGTCGGAAACACGGAGAATGGTGGCTTTTGTAAAGTGTGGGGGTGACTGCGAACACTCCCGGAAGAATTACGTTTATGACGGGGTGGAGGACTGCGCCGTGATGGCTTATATCCCGGGGGGCGGGGCCAAAGCCTGTACTCACGGCTGTCTGGGGTATGGAACCTGCGTGAAAGCCTGCACCTTTGGGGCGCTCCACATTGTGGAGGGTGTGGCGGTGGCAGATCCGGAAGCCTGCAAAGCCTGCGGAAAATGTGTGTCCGCCTGTCCGCGGCATCTGATTGAAATGGTGCCTTATGATCAGCGGTATCTGGTGCGGTGCAGCTCCAGCGACCGGGGAAAAACCACCATGAATGCCTGTCAGGCAGGCTGCATTGGCTGCAGAAAATGCGAGAAGGGTTGTCCGGTGGGCGCGGTGCATGTGGAAAACAATGTGGCGCACATTGACTACGACAAATGTACCAACTGTGGAAAGTGCAGGGAAAACTGCCCCAGAGGCTGTATTTTCAGAAAAGAATGACAACGAGGGGAAGCGGTACGGCTGTTGCGTATCCGCTTCCTTTTTTGGATTTGAAATCTTTCTGTCGTTGTGATATGATAACCAGAGATTGCGGCTGCGCAGGCAGAAGGCGCAGGGAGTATGATAATATTTCGGACGGCAGAGGCTTTCGGAAAGGGACGCGCTGCCGGTATAACAGGAGTAAGTATGAAAAAAAGAGATTTCATCGCTGCTGCGGTTATTTTGCTGGCGGCATTTGCCGTATGGGGAGCGGGTCGCCTGCTTTCGGATGGAAGGCCGGGCCGGCTGCGGATTACGGTGGGCGGGGATGTTTACGGAACGTATCCGCTGGATCAGGATCAGGAGATTTCCATCGGGGAAACGAATCTCTGCAGGATTCAGGACGGGAAGGTCTCCATGATCTGGGCGGACTGTCCGGATCAGATTTGTGTGCATACCCGGGCAATCACCGGTGACGGAGGCACGATTGTATGCCTGCCGAACAGGATCGTACTGGAGATTACGGATGCCTCCGGACAGGAGGAGGACGGACAGGAGGAGGACGGACAGGAGGAGGCGCCGGATGTGGTGGCTTCCTGAAAATAACGCGGCGGTCTGACTTCTCTGCCGCGGATACCAAGCCGAAAGGAGCCCTCAGAAGAGAGAAAAATATGAATAAAAGATATGCTTATCTTGGGTTGCTTGCGGCGGCAGCGATGATTCTGGGATATGTGGAATCGCTGCTGCCGGTTTTTGCGGGAGTTCCCGGCATTAAGCTGGGACTTCCCAATCTGGCTATTGTGATGGTGCTGTATCTGTATTCCTGGAAGGAGGCGCTCCTGGTGTCGGTGGTACGGATTCTGGGAATCGGATTCCTGTTCGGGAATCTGTTCAGCATCGCTTTCAGTCTGGCAGGAGGACTGGTAAGTCTTCTGTGCATGGAACTTGCCCGCCGGTACCTGAAACTGAGCTGCGTGGGCGTCAGCATGGTGGGCGGCGTAGCGCACAATGCGGGACAGATTGCGGTGGCAGTGCTGGTGGTGGAAAATATGCGTGTTAGCTATTATTTTCCCATACTGGCCGTCTCCGGTATTGTGACAGGGGTGCTGATCGGGCTTCTGGGCGGCGAGATGGTCCGTCGGATGCAGCGGGCGCTTCCCTGGATGCGGGACTGGCGGCAGGACTCTGAAAGCCGGAAGAGTGACGGCTGACGGCGGAGGCCTTAGCGGGCAGGAACGAAAAGAGAACAACTATGGCAGAAACGAACTGGCGCGGCGGCTGCCGGGAAGAGAGGAAAGATGATCAGATATATCAAAGGAATCCTGACAGAAGCGGATGATCAGGGAATTGTGCTGGAAAACAACGGAATCGGCTTTTACATTTTTGTTCCGGCCGCCATGTTTGCGGGAAGCCTTCCCATAGGGGAGGAGATCCGGATTTACACCTATCTGAATGTAAAGGAAGACGATATGCAGCTGTACGGATTTCTCACCAGGGATGACCTGCAGATTTTCCGGCTGCTTCTGGGAGTCAGCGGTGTGGGTCCAAAGGCGGGGCTTGGGATCCTCTCGGCACTTTCCGCTGATGAACTGCGGTTTGCCGTTCTTTCAGATGATGCGGCAGCCATTGCAAAGGCTCCTGGAATCGGGAAGAAGACGGCGCAGAAGCTGATTCTGGAACTGAAGGACAAGCTGGATTTGGAGGAAGCATTTGAGCAGAAGCTGTCCCATCACGCGGAAAATGAGCTGCCGCGGATGGAAGACGACGGACGGCGGGAGGCAGTGCAGGCGTTGACAGCGCTGGGTTATTCCAGTACCGATGCGCTGCGGGCCGTAAAACAGGTGGAAGGCGCTGATCAGATGGATGTGGAAACCATTCTGAAGGCGGCGCTGAAGAAAATGATTTGACAGACCGGAGGGCCGGGAGTGTTTCGTTGGGAGTGTAAGAGATGGAAAAACGTGTGATAACCACAGAAATGCTGGAAGAGGATCTGCGGGTGGAGGGAAGTCTCCGTCCTCAGACACTGGACGAATATATCGGCCAGGAGAAGGCAAAGCAGAATCTGAAAATATATATTGAGGCGGCAAAGCAGAGAAAGGACGCGCTGGATCATGTGCTGTTTTACGGCCCTCCGGGACTGGGGAAAACCACTCTGGCGGGAATCATCGCCAATGAGATGGGGGTTCATATGAAAGTAACCTCAGGGCCGGCCATTGAAAAACCGGGGGAGATGGCGGCTATTCTCAACAATCTGCAGGAGGGAGACGTGCTTTTTGTGGACGAGATCCACCGGTTGAACCGGCAGGTGGAGGAAGTGCTGTATCCGGCTATGGAAGATTTTGCCATTGATATTATGATTGGAAAAGGAGCCACCGCCCGCTCCATCCGCCTGGATCTGCCTCATTTCACTCTGGTGGGAGCCACCACCCGGGCGGGACTTCTGACGGCGCCCCTCAGGGACCGCTTTGGAGTAATTCACCACCTGGAGTTCTATACGGAGCAGGAACTGAAGGCCATTATTCTCCATTCCGCCAGGATTTTGGGGGTGGAGATTGACGGGGAAGGCGCCATGGAGATGGCCAGACGGTCCCGGGGAACTCCCAGGCTTGCCAACCGTCTTCTGAAACGGGTCCGGGATTTTGCGCAGGTAAAATACGATGGTAAGATCACCGGTCAGGTGGCGGCCTTCGCTCTGGATCTTCTGGAGGTGGACCGGTGCGGACTGGATCAGACGGACCGTTACCTTCTGAATACCCTGATTGACAAGTTTCAGGGGGGACCGGTGGGACTGGATACCCTGGCGGCTGCCATCGGAGAGGATGCGGGGACCATTGAAGACGTATACGAGCCGTATCTGATCCAGAACGGCTTTCTTATGAGGACGCCCCGGGGAAGAGTGGCTACGGAGAGAGCGTACCATCATATGGGACGCTGAGTGTATTCCGGGCGGCGGTTACCGCTTCGCCGCCGCAAGTCGAAAACCCCGCGGCAGGCTGCGGAAATAAAGGTTGTTTTTTGACGGGATTTGATTATAATAGAGATATATACCATACGGAGGAAAGTGTCAGGATGCCAGCGAAGAATACGACGAAGGTTTTAATTGGTGGAAAGATTATCACATTGAGCGGCTACGAAAGCGAGGAATATCTGCAGCGGGTGGCCTCTTATATGAATCACAAGATCGCGCAGCTTTCCGAGCTGCCGGGATACAGCAGGCAGCCGATGGAGACCAAGAACAATCTGCTGAGTCTGAATATTGCGGATGACTATTTCAAGGCGAGACACCAGGCAGAGGTTTTTGAGGAGGATTCCCAGCGGAAGGATAAGGAGATGTACGATCTGAAGCATGACCTGATCGAAGCACAGATTCAGCTGGAAAACCTGAAAAAAGAGAATGAGCAGCTGAAGCAGGACAAGGAAGCGCTTGCGAAGCAGAACAGGCAGCTGGAAGAAGATATGGACAGCCTGCTGAATAAGTAAAAGGTGTTGGGGGATTACCTTTCGTAATCTCCCTTTTTCTGTTACAGACAGGAGGAAAAGTAAAAGTATGAAAACTGAGCTACTGGCGCCGGCGGGATCCTATGAGACCATGGAGGCAGCCATCGCGGCAGGCGCGGATGCGGTTTATATCGGCGGAGGCAGATTCGGCGCCCGGGCCTATGCGGATAATCCCGGGGAGGACCGGCTGCTTGCAGCCATTGATTATGTGCATCTCCACAGGAAAAAGCTGTACCTTACCGTCAATACGCTGCTGAAGGATGCGGAACTTCAGGAAGAACTGTACAGCTACCTGGCGCCTTTATACCGGGAAGGGCTGGACGCGGTAATTGTACAGGATCTGGGCGTGCTCCGGTTTATAAAACAGAACTTTCCCCGCCTTCCCATCCATGCCAGTACCCAGATGACCATCACCGGACCGGAAGGAGCAGCGATGCTGAAGGAGGCGGGAGCGGTGCGGGTGGTGACAGCCCGCGAGCTTTCTCTGGAAGAAATCCGCGCCATCCGGGACGCCACCCATATGGAAATCGAGAGTTTTGTCCATGGGGCGCTGTGCTACTGCTATTCCGGTCAGTGTCTTATGAGCAGTCTGATCGGCGGAAGAAGCGGCAACCGGGGAAGATGCGCCCAGCCCTGCCGTCTGCCCTACCAGGTATGGCAGGAAGATCGGAGACTTAACGGGCAGGACAGCAGCTACCCGTTGAGTCCCAAGGATATGTGTACCATTCGCCTGCTCCCGCAGATTATCGAAGCGGGAGTGACCTCCCTGAAAATTGAGGGAAGGATGAAAAAAGCGGAGTATACCGCCGGCGTGGTGGAGATTTACAGAAAATATCTGGACAGCTGTCTGAGCGGTGACAAGAGGTTCCGGGTGAGCCGGGAAGATTATCAGCAGCTGCTGGATCTGTATAACCGGGATGGCTTTCATGAAAGCTATTACAGGCAGCGGAACGGAAAAAACATGATGGCATTGAGAAACGAAAAGAATACCGCTGCCCGCAAGCCGGCCAGAAATGAAGCGCTGTTTGAGCGAATCCGCCGGGATTATCTGGAGCGGAAACTGCAGGAAGGCGTCGACGGCTGGCTGTGGCTTGAGGCCGGAGAGCAGGCAGTGCTTTCCCTTTCGGCGGGACAGACACAGGTGACTGTCCATGGAGAGATGGTGCAGGAGGCGGTGAACCGTCCCCTTCAGAAAGAACAGATTCTCCGGCAGATGAAAAAGACAGGAGGTACGGATTTCTTTTTTGACAACCTGGAAATCGCGGTGAAAGGGAACATTTTCATGCCTATGCAGCAGCTGAATTCCCTCCGAAGAAAAGGAATGGAAGCACTGCGGGAGGAGATTCTCCGGGGATTTTTCCGAACGGATGAGAAGGCGCGCGGGGCAGTGCCCGCGGGATCGGAAAAAGCAAAGAATGTAAGTCAGATGCTGCCGTTTTCTGTATCCGTGGCTACAGGGGCGCAGCTGGAAGCGGTTCTGGCGGTCGATGGAATCGAAGCGGTTTACGCGGACTGCGGGATTTTTCCAAGAGAAATGTTTGCTGACCAGGTGAAAAAAACCATTCAACGGGCAGAAGCAGCGGGCAAACGGCTGTATCTGGCGCTGCCCTGGGTGGTTCGGGACCGGGAACTGGACGGCAGGGCGGAGACTTTTGGACAGCTGGTCCGTGAAGGACTGGCGGGATTTCTGGTGAGAAACCTGGAAAGCCTGGCTATTCTGAAGCGGATGGGACTGGCATACTGCTGCCGGACAGATGCCAATGTGTATACCATGAATGGAGAGGCCCGGCAGTTTTTCCTGGACGAAGGCTGCGCCGGGGATACGGTACCGCTGGAACTGAACCGGAAGGAACTGGGACGCAGAGACAACCGGAACAGTGAAATGGTGGTGTACGGGTACCTTCCCATGATGATTTCCGCTCAGTGTCTGAAAAAGAATCTGGACGCCTGTGATGGAAAGTGTGCAGTATTGACCGTAAAAGACCGATATATGAAAGAATTTCATGCAGTTTGCAGCTGCGAATTCTGCTATAATATTCTGTATAATACGGTTCCCCTTTCCCTCCTGGAGGAGAAGGCGGCCCTGGACGGTCTGGGATGCGGGGGCTATCGCCTGGCTTTTACGCTGGAGGACGCGGATACCACCCGCAGGACGGCGGAAACTTTTGTGTCCGTATGGAGAAAGGGCAGGAAAGAGCGGCTGGCGGGCCCCGGAGAGACCACAAGAGGACATTTCGCCAGAGGCGTGGAGTGACAGCCAGGACCAAAGGCGTGACAAAACAGCAGCGCGGGCAGATCAGGCGCCGGCGCCGGCGGAACGGAGGAAGTTGTGACAAATGTAATTTCAGAGCTTTCCAAATATCTGATTATCATCCTGATGATTCTGTATACCTTTCAGTGCTTTACGATATTCCGGAAGCATGATGAGGAGGATAAGCGTCATGTGCTGCGAAAGCAGATTGTTCTGATGCTGTTCATGAATTTTGTGGCATACGCGGTGCTGTATCTGCAGACGGAGGATGCCAACCTGATTCTCATGTATATGGCGGTGCTGGTGTTTATCGTACTTGTGCAGATCCTGTACCGGGTGATTTACCGGAAGGCGAATATGCTGGTGGTCAATAATATGTGTATGCTGCTCAGCATCGGATTTTTGATGCTGTCCCGGCTGCAGTTTGACCGGGCGGTGAAACAGTTTGCAATCGCTTCGGCGGCTATGCTGCTGTCGCTGATTGTGCCGGTGATTGTGCGGAAGGTGAAGCTTCTGAAGGATCTCACCTGGCTGTACGGCGTCGCGGGCCTTCTGATGCTGGTGGCGGTGCTGGGACTGGCGGCGGTGTCGGGAGGCGCCAAACTGTCCATTGAGATCGGGGATTTTACCTTTCAGTTTTCAGAGCTGGTGAAGATCACCTTTGTATTTTTTGTGGCGGGTATGCTCAGAGAGAATACCAGTTTCCGCCAGGTGGTGATCACCACCGCCGTGGCTGGCGCCCATGTGGTGATCCTGGTGCTTTCCAGGGATCTGGGAAGCGCTCTGGTATTTTTTATCGCCTATCTGGTGATGCTGTATGTGGCCACCAGACAGCCGCTGTATGCTCTGGCGGGTATTGTGGCCGGCTGCGGCGCTTCGGTGCTGGCTTATTTTCTGTTCAACCATGTGCGCCAGAGGGTGGTGGCATGGCAGGATCCCATCGCCGTGTACAATGAGTCCGGGGGCGGCTATCAGGTGGCGCAGGGCCTGTTCGGCATCAGCGCCGGCGGCTGGTTCGGTATGGGACTGGGAGAAGGATCGCCCAACACCATTCCCGTGGTGGATCAGGACTTTATCTTTGCCGCCATCTGCGAGGAACTGGGAACGGTTTTTGCCATCTGTATGCTGCTGGTGTGCATGAGCATGTTTCTGATGATTGTAAATATTTCCATGAAAATGAGTAAGCCGTTTTACAAGCTGATCGCGCTGGGACTGGGAGCCGAGTATGCGTTTCAGGTATTTCTGACGGTGGGGGGAAGCAGCAAATTTATTCCGCTGACAGGTATTACCCTGCCTCTGGTCAGCTACGGAGGAAGCTCCGTGATCTGTTCGATCCTGGTGCTGGCCATTATCCAGGGACTGTATATACTCAGGGAAGACGAGGGAGAAGAGCTTGAAAGGCAGAGAAGAAAAAAGAAAAAGCAAAAAAAGAAAAACGACCGGCAGGATCGGGGATCAGGACCTTCTTTGGGAGGAGGAAGAGAGAAAACCCTCGAAGAAAAAATCCAGGAGCAGACAGAGAAAAGCCTCAACTGGTAAGGAATATGTGATTGTCTCCTACTGCTTTGTGGGAATCTTTCTGGCACTGATCGGATATCTGGTTTATTTTAATCTTGAACTGCGGGATACCTACATCAACAGCCCCTACAACCAGAGGCAGGAGACGTACCAGGAACGGGTGATCAAGGGAGAAATCCAGGCCGCTGACGGTACCGTTCTGGCCTCTACGCAGACAGACGCGGAGGGCAACGAGTTCCGTCTTTATCCCTATGAAAATGTTTTCGCCCATGTGGTGGGGTATTCGGACCGGGGAAGAAGCGGACTGGAGCTGACCATGAATTCTCAGCTTCTGACCTCTCACGCCAATATGCTGGAGCAGGTGGAGAAAGAGTTTAAGGCAGAGAAAAATGTGGGCGATAATGTGGTGACTACCCTGGATGTGCGTCTGCAGCAGGTGGCCTATGATGCACTGGGAAGCTATGACGGAGCGGTGGTGGTGATGGAACCGGATACCGGAAAAATCCTGGCCATGGTCAGCAAACCGGATTTCAACCCCAACACCATCAGCCAGGACTGGGATGATCTGGTGGCCGATGAGGACAACTCCAGTCTGGTGAACCGGGCGGCTCAGGGTCTTTATCCGCCGGGATCCACCTTCAAGATCGTCACTTCGCTGGCCTACTGGCGGCAGAATCATACGCTGGATAATTTTTCCTTTGATTGTCAGGGAGAGGTGACCAACGGAGGGTATACCATTCACTGTTATCATAACACGGTACACGGGCAGGAAAATTTCCGGCAGGCTTTTGCCAATTCCTGCAACTCGGCCTTCGCGCAGATCGGTGTGGACCTCAACCGCTCTCAGTTCCGCGAAACGGCGGAAGATCTGCTGTTTAATCAGTCGCTGCCGGTGGATTTCACCTATAACAAGAGTCGGTTTGATCTGGAGGCTTCCAGCGCCGACGCGCTGACCATGCAGACTGCCATCGGTCAGGGAGACACACTGACCACGCCGCTGCATATGGCCATGATCACCGCGGCGGTGGCCAATGACGGCGTGATGATGAAACCGCGGCTGGTGGAGCGGATTGAAACCTATACCGGGGATACGGTGCAGGAATACCGCAGTGAAGAATATCAGAAAGTAATGACCAGCCAGGAGGCGCAGATTCTTACAGAACTGATGACGGGTGTGGTGGAGAACGGAACGGCTTCTTCCCTCTCCGGAAGAGGATATACGGCGGCCGGAAAAACCGGAACCGCTGAACACGGCGATGTGAGTCAGACTACGCCTCACTCCTGGTTCGTGGGCTTCTCCAACGTGGAGGATCCGGATCTGGCGGTCTGTGTGATTGCCGAGGAAGCAGGTTCCGGAAGCGAAGTGGCCGTGCCCATTGCCCGGGCGATTTTTGACGCATATTATAACGGCTGACGGGAAAAATAAGTACGAATTTTAACGGTTGCACAGTTCTCTTAAAAGGGTTATACTGTTGTTAATCAAACACAACGCATGACGGGAGGGACTGGAATGATCGAGGCAACCAGCTGCGGCGGTGTGGTGATCTATCGGGGAAAGATTCTGACACTGTATAAATCCTATAAGAACAAATATGAGGGTTGGGTTCTGCCGAAAGGCACTGTGGAGGCAGGAGAAGAGTTTGAGGATACGGCGGTCCGGGAGGTGCTGGAGGAGACAGGCGTGCAGGCGTCCATTGTCAAATATATCGGCAGCAGCCGGTATTCTTTCAATGTGCCGGAAGACACGGTGGAGAAGGAAGTCCACTGGTTCCTGATGAGAGCAGGAAGCTATTACAGCCGGCCGCAGAGGGAAGAGTATTTTGTGGATTCCGGATACTATAAGTATCACGAAGCGTACCATCTGCTGAAATTTGCCAATGAACGGCAGATTCTGGAAACCGCATATAATGAATATCTGGATTTGAGGAAATCCAACCTGTGGGGAAAGCGCAGATAAGAATGGCACAAGGGAGGGATGACATATCCCTCCCTGTTTTTTCCCCGGAAGCGGAAGGAAGGTACGGTGGGAGAATTCTGCAGAGCCGTCCGGCGCTGTGTGGGGAATACGAAAAAAAGCCAGGAGGAAGGGAGGTTTTTTCATGTTGGAGCAGATCGATTTAACCAGAAAGATGGACAAGGAAGAGTACCGGAAAAAGATGGAGGAGATGACGCCGCATCTGGCCAGGCTGCAGAGAGCGTGCAAGGAACTGGGGATCCCGGTGATGATCGTCTTTGAGGGCTT
This sequence comes from Candidatus Pullilachnospira intestinigallinarum, assembly GCA_018711275.1. Taxonomy (GTDB): domain Bacteria; phylum Bacillota; class Clostridia; order Lachnospirales; family Lachnospiraceae; genus Pullilachnospira; species Pullilachnospira intestinigallinarum. Next base: position 15,041 of record DVIN01000012.1, on the reverse strand, counting down.
TGGCGCGGCGGGAAAGGGTGTGCAGATCGGAAAGCTGATTTCCGCACTGGATCCCAGAGGTTTCCATGTACATGCCATCAACGGGGAATCGCCGGAAGAGCAGATGCGGCCGTTCCTCTGGAGATTCTGGACGAAAACGCCGGCAAAGGGGCGGATCGCTATTTTTGACCGCAGCTGGTATCGCCGGGTGCTGGTGGACCGGTTCGACGGACTGACTACGGAACAGGAGCTGGCATATGCCTACGAAGAGATCAATTCCTTTGAGCGTCAGCTGACAGACGGCGGCTATGTGATCATTAAGCTGTTTCTGTGCATTGACAAGAAGGAACAGAAAAAAAGGTTCCATAAGCTGATGGAGTCCAAGTCCAGCGCCTGGAGGGTATCGGAGGGAGACCTGAAGCGGAATAAGGAATATGGCCGGTATAAGGAAATGAATGAGGAGATGCTCCAGAAGACAGATTCGGATTATGCGCCCTGGACCATTGTGGAGGCCACCCAGCGGGAATTTGCCACGGTGAAAATCTATTCGGCGGTGATTCGCTGCCTGGAAGCGAAGATTCAGGAGCTGCGCAGGCGCAGGGAGGAGGAAGCCCGGCCTCAACCCAGGGTGGAGAGCCAGTGGACCGATGAGGATACCCTGAAGACATCCAGTCTCAACAGCGTGGATCTGACGCTCTCATATACAAGGGAAGAATATAAAGAAAAGCTGGACCGGCTGCAGAATCGGATTCAGGAGCTTCACGGGGAACTGTACCGGAGAAGAATCCCTGTGATCCTGGGATTTGAGGGCTGGGATGCAGGCGGAAAGGGAGGCGCCATCAAACGGCTGACTGCCAAGATGGATCCCAGGGGTTATCAGGTAAATCCCACCTCCGCTCCCAATGATCTGGAACGGTCCCATCACTATCTTTGGCGTTTCTGGAATAATGTGCCGAAGAAAGGACACATTGCCATCTTTGACCGGACCTGGTACGGCCGGGTGATGGTGGAGCGGATCGAAGGCTTCTGCACCACAGAGGAGTGGCAGAGAGCTTACCATGAGATGAACGACATGGAGGCCAACTGGGTTCATTCGGGAGCCATCGTGCGCAAGTTCTGGCTGCAGATTGACAAGGACGAGCAGGAACGGCGGTTTAAGGAACGGATGGAGAATCCCGACAAGCAGTGGAAGATCACCGACGAGGACTGGAGAAACCGGGAAAAATGGGATCAGTACGAGCAGGCGGTGGACGAAATGCTGGTACGCACCTCCACCACTTACGCGCCCTGGATTATCGTGGAGGGCAACAGCAAGTACTATGCCCGCATCAAGGTGCTGCAATCGGTGGTGGACGCCATTGAAGAGCGGCTGAAAGAGGAAAAGAGCAAGGACTGAATAAGGTGAACTGGTATAAGAAGCTGTATCTTGGAGATAATGTAAAAAAGAAAGAAAAGAAAATCATCCGGAGGGTGGAACGGGGAAAACCGGTGGGAAACATCTATCTGATCACACTGGCTTTAAATCCGGACAACCTTCTGGATATCTTCCGGGCCAACCTGCTGCTTCGGAAACCGCTGGCCGGAATGTGCCCTATGATTGTGGGAATCGCGGAAGGCTATCAGGAAGCGGTGGAGCTGGTCAGGCGGCTGGTGGAGGAAACCTGGAACAGCCGTCAGGATACGGATGTGAGAGGTTATCTTCAGAGCCGGCTGGAAGAAGCCGCGGGACAGACAGGTGAATGAGATGCTGTTACTACATATTTTGCTGACAATACTGAAAATCGCAGGTATCCTGCTTCTGACTGCCGCGGGACTTCTGCTGCTGATCCTTCTGGCACTGCTGTTTGTCCCCGTTACCTATACGGTGCGGGGGGATAAACAGCGGGAGACCTGGGGAGTATCCGCCCGCGTTTCCTGGCTGTTCGGAGGAATCAGCGCCACTGTCTGGCACAGAGGGCAGACCGGATGGGAGCTGCGTCTTCTGGGAATTCCCGTCCGGAAACTGATGCGCCGCCTGAACGCCCGAAAAAAGAAGCGCAGTGCGGGAAAGAAAGCATCTTTGCGGGAGACAGAGAAGAAGGAGCACAGACCTTTACAGCCTTCCGGGAAAACGGAAACTGTTGAGGAAGAGAGGCAGCCGGTCCTCAAAACCGTATCTGTGGAGCGGGAATCCCCGGAGAATCCGCCGGCAGAAACGGAGGAATTGCCGAAGGGGGAGAAGACGGAAAGCCGGAGGATCCGGCTGGCGGCGGCCCTGGGAAATTTACTGAGGCGGATCCGGGGGCTTTTGCTTTGGCTGGTTCATATTCCCGCAAAAATTGCCGGGAGAATCCGGAAGATGTGGTTAACATTTCGGAATTTCTGTGATAAAATAAGGCGATGGAAAGATTTTTTAACCAGAGACACTACAAAGGCGGCGGCAAAGTTCCTTCTGGGAAGAGGAAGAGCGCTTCTTGCGCATATTCTGCCCAGAAAGGTGCGGGGAAAGGTGACGGTGGGCTTTGAGGATCCGGCCATGACCGGCCAGCTGCTGGCGGCGGCAGGAGTGTTTTACCCGCTTTACCGGGACAATATTCAGATCACCCCGGTGTTCAACCGGCAGGTGCTGGAGGGAGATTTCCTGCTGAAAGGAAGGATTTTCGGCGCGGCTTTTGTCTGGAGCGCATGGAAGATTTACCGGAATCGGGATGTGAGGACAACCTGGCAGGGTTTTCGGAATAAGGAGGCATAATCATGGCAGAAAATAATTTTCAGAATACCGTTGAGGCGCTGTTCCGCGGCATGGACAGCTTTATCACCACAAAGACCGTGGTAGGCGACGCGATTACCGTGGGAGACACCATTATTCTTCCCCTGGTGGATGTGTCCTTTGGCGTGGCGGCCGGCGCTTTTGCGGAAAATGCGAAAAATAACGGAGGCGGCGGCATGGGCGGAAAGATTTCTCCGTCCGCGGTGCTGGTGATCACCAAAAACAGCACGCGTCTGGTGAATGTGAAAAACCAGGATGCCATCACAAAGATTCTGGATATGGTGCCCGATCTGGCAGATAAGATCACCGGAAAGGGAAAGAAGGAAGAAGAGTATTCAGCAGAGGATATTGAGCATATATTAAACCAAGAAGAAAAATAACAGGGGCAGTCGATGACGCGGGTCATTGGATTTATTCTGTTCTGGGTCGGCGTCGGGATGCTGATTCAGCTGATTGTCCCCACCAATCTGTGGACCGTGCTGATTGCGGCAGGCTGCATGCTGGTGGGCTATAATATGTTCTGCAGTTCTTAAAGGCGTTCGGATGGAAGCATCGGAGCGCTTTTTCTATTTATAACAAAGGAAAGTGCGCAAAGCGTACTTTCCTTTGTCTCGATGCATTGTAGGGGGTTTTCCTCAGCGATGCGGCTGTGGTTCTGCGCAGGTTTTAGTCCAGCTGAATCTCCTCCAGCTCCTTGTCCGGGAGCTTTTTGGAGGAAGAGGCCACATATTTTTTCAATGCCGCCGCGGATTCTTTGATGGGAGCAATGGTTCCGGCTCCGGCCATACAGCCGCCGGGACATCCCATTCCCTCGATCATACAGCCTTTCAGTTTTCCGGCCTTGGCCAGCATCAGAGTTTTCCGGCAGTCTGTCAGTCCTTCCGCGTGTTCGATGTGTACCGGCACGTCGGGATAATACTCTTTCAGACAGGCGGCAATGGCGCTGGAAACACCGCCTGCCACCGCATATCCCCGGCCGGCGCCGGTGGCATCGTGGAGGGAGGAATCCCCTTCCATGGCAGCCGGATCGATTTCTTTTGCGGCAAACATGCCGTCCAGCTCTTCAAAGGTGATGACAAAATCCACGTCACTGCGCACATCGGTGCGGGAGGCCTCCAGCTTCTTGGAAGCGCAGGGACCGATGAATACCACCTTTGCCGTGGGATATTCTTTTTTGATGCTCCGTGCGGTGGCCACCATGGGCGTCAGCTCCTGGGAAATGCTGTCAATGAGATCCGGGAACTGATTTTTCGCCATCATAATCCAGGAGGGACAGCAGGAGGTGAGCAGGAAGGGCAGTTCACCGGTGGCAATCTTGGCGGCATAGTGATGCGCTTCGGAAATGGCGCCGATGTCCGCGCCCAGGGCAACCTCATAGACAGCGGAAAAGCCCAGTGCCAGAAGAGCGGCTTTCAGCTTTTTCGGCGTCACATCGGCGCCGAACTGGCCGATGAAGGAGGGTGCTACTTCCGCGATTACGGTCTGTCCTTCCTTGATGGCGTGAGCCAGCTGGAAAATCTGAGATTTGTCCGAAATCGCGCCGAACGGACAGTTGACCATGCACATACCGCAGGAGACACATTTGTCACTGTTGATCACCGCACGGCCCTGTCCGTCGCTTTCAATGGCGTTGACCCCGCAGGCCTTGGCGCAGGGACGCTCCCGGTGGCTGATGGCATCGTAGGGGCAGACCGATTTGCATTTTCCGCATTTGATACATTTATCCTGATCGATGATGGATTTTCCTTTTACAATTTTGATGGCGCCTTTGGGACATACCTCATGGCAGGGATGAGCCACGCAGCCCCGGCACATATCGCTGACCACATACTGATTGGGCTTGCAGGCATCGCAGGCTGACGGAATCACCTGCATCAGCGGCGGCTCATAGTACTTTTCATCAATATTACTGGCCTCGATGCCGGAGGTGATATGCACGGCCTTGTTTTCCGGACGAAGCGACAGGCCCATGGCCAGACGCACCCGCTCGCTGGCTACGGCACGTTCCCGGTAGATGCTTTCCCGGTAAGTGGCCCGTTCCTGTACGATGTTGTAGGGAATCGCCTCCACATCCGCAATCAGTGTCTCATCGGTGGAGTGAAAACCTGCCTTTGCAATCTCCGTAAATACCTTTTTCCGTATCTTTTTTACCGGGGTATCCAAACCTCTCATCATAATTTGCTGAAATCTCCTTTCCTTAGCTCCTGACAATAATTGAACGGGGAAACATCCGCAGCCTGCCGCGGGATTTTCCCCTCGCGGCAGCTGCCAAACGGACATGCGCGCATGCCCGTCGGACCCGTTGCCCGCGGGAATAAAGCTTACTTATTTTTATATGATAGCCAACTTTTTTGCAAAAAACAAGCGAACAGCGGCATTGTTCCAAAGAAAATACACGTCCGGGCAGGTTCGGGGCAGACGAAAACCGTGTAGTACCCACTTGAAAAAATCTGTTTTTCTGTTACAATTACCTTAGTGTGGTTGCTTACGGTTAACCACGGAGAATTCAAAAGAACGATGGAGAGAAAAAGAGGAGGCTATTCATGAGCAAAAGACCAACCGTTTTAATGATCCTGGATGGATACGGATTAAATGATAATTGTGAAGCCAACGCCGTGTGTGAGGCAAAAACCCCGGTGATGGATCAGCTGATGTCTCAGTGCCCCTTTGTGAAAGGAAATGCCAGCGGCATGGCCGTGGGACTTCCGGAAGGACAGATGGGAAACTCTGAGGTGGGACACCTGAATATGGGCGCCGGCCGGATCGTGTATCAGGAGCTGACGAGAATCACCAAGGAGATCCAGGACGGAGATTTCTTTGAGAACAAAGCGCTGCTGGCAGCGGTGAAAAATGCCAGAGAGAAGGGTACGGCTCTTCATTTCATGGGCCTGCTGTCCGACGGCGGCGTACACAGTCACATTACCCATCTGTACGGTCTGCTGGAGCTGGCCAAAAGAGAAGGTCTGCAGAAGGTTTATGTACACTGCTTCCTGGACGGCCGTGATACCCCGCCGGCTTCCGGAAAAGGCTATATTGAACAGCTGGAAGCAAAGATGAAGGAGCTGGGCGTCGGACAGATCGGCGTGGTATCGGGACGTTATTATGCCATGGACCGGGATAACCGCTGGGATCGTGTGGAGAAAGCTTATCTGGCCCTTACAAAAGGCGAGGGCGTGAAAGGTACGGACGCCGCTGAGGCTGTACAGAAGTCTTATGATGAGGACGTAACGGACGAGTTTGTGCTTCCCACGGTGATTGAGAAGGACGGAAAACCGGTTGCCACCGTGCAGGACGGCGATTCCGTGGTATTTTTCAACTTCCGTCCGGACCGGGCCAGAGAGATCACCAGAGCGTTCTGTGATGATGATTTCAAGGGCTTTGAGCGGGACAAGAAGCTGGATATCACCTATGTGTGCTTCACCGACTATGATGAAACCATCCCCAACAAGCTGGTGGCCTTTGAAAAACAGGAGATTAAGAATACCTTCGGGGAATATCTGGCTGCGCATCATATGACCCAGGCCCGTATCGCCGAGACAGAGAAATACGCACATGTCACCTTCTTCTTCAACGGCGGTGTGGAAGAGCCCAATGAGGGTGAGGACCGGATCCTGGTGAAGTCCCCCAAGGTTGCCACCTACGATCTGAAGCCGGAGATGAGCGCCTACGAGGTGTGCGACAAGCTGGTGGAAGCCATCAGGTCCGGAAAATATGACGTGATCATCATCAACTTCGCGAACCCGGATATGGTGGGCCATACCGGCGTGGAGGCTGCGGCCATCAAAGCCATCGAGGCAGTGGATTCCTGCGTGGGGAGAGCTGTGGAGGCCATCAGGGAAGTGGACGGCCAGATGTTCATCTGCGCGGACCATGGAAATGCCGAGCAGCTGGTGGACTATCAGACCGGAGAACCTTTCACCGCTCATACCACCAACCCGGTGCCCTTTATCCTGGTAAATGCGGATCCTTCCTATAAGCTGAGAGAAGGCGGTTGTCTGGCGGATATCATTCCCACCCTGATTGAACTGATGGGTATGGAACAGCCGGCAGAGATGACCGGAAAATCTCTTCTGATCAAAGGATAAAAGCGCCGTCGGCTGCCAAAAGAATACGGCAAATCACAAAAGAGACCACAGATCGGGATAAGAATTCCCGATTTCGGGTCTCTTTTTTTTCGGCGGCCGTCGGATTACGGCCAAAAATCTGCTGCCGTTCTTTTGGTCAGCGGACAGAAAACGGAAAATGCCATCGTATGCTTTGAGGGAATTCGGAAATACTATCCGTATCAAAGTGTTAGGAGGTTTTGCCATGTACCGTTATTTGCCTATTCGGCGGATTTGCGCAAGAGAAGTTCTGGACTCCAGGGGAAATCCCACGGTGGAAGTGGAGGTAACCGTGGGAGAGGGGATTATTGGAATCGACGGATATACGGGGCGCGCCATTGTCCCCTCCGGGGCGTCCACGGGAAAATATGAGGCGGTGGAGCTGAGGGACGGTCAGGAGCGTTACGGCGGTCTGGGTGTTCAAAAAGCGGTGGAGCATGTGAATACACGATTGGCGGAACGGCTGGTGGGAGAAAACGCGCTGAATCAGGCTTACATTGACCGGCTTCTGGTGGAGGAGGACGGCACCGAAAATAAGGGACTGTTAGGCGCGAATGCCATCCTGGGCGCGTCTCTGGCGGTGGCCCGGGCGGGAGCCAAGGCTCTGCGGCTTCCCCTTTACCAGTATCTGGGCGGCGTGCATTGCCGGCGGATGCCGGTGCCGATGATGAATATCCTGAACGGCGGGTGCCACGCGGACAATACGGTGGATCTGCAGGAGTTTATGATTATGCCGGTGGGAGCCTGCTGCTTTAAGGAGGGCTTGCGAATGTGCGCGGAAATCTACCACTGTCTGAAAAAACTGCTGAAGGAGCGGGGACTGTCCACGGCGGTGGGAGATGAGGGAGGTTTTGCGCCGGATCTGTCCAATGCCCGGGAGGTGCTTTCTCTGATGGTGGAAGCCGTTGAGAAGGCGGGATACCGGCCCGGCGGTCAGGTGGCTATTGCCATTGACGCGGCTTCCAGCGAGCTTTACCGGGAAGAAGAAGGAGTGTATGACTTCCCCGGTGAGAGCCGTATGTGCAATCGCCGGGTGACCAGAACCTCTGAGGAGATGATTGATTACTATGAGGAACTGCTGGATCAATTTCCTATCGTGTCCATAGAGGACGGCCTCTGCGAAGAAGACTGGGAAGGATGGAGCAAAATGACCAGCCGGCTGGGCGGGAGGGTGCAGCTGGTGGGAGACGATCTGTTCGTCACCAACCAAAAAAGACTTCTTGAGGGAATCCAACGGGGAGCCGGCAACAGTATTCTGGTGAAGGTAAATCAGATCGGCACGCTGACAGAAGCGCTGGATGCGGTGGAGACGGCTCAGCACAATGGATACCGGGCGGTGATTTCCCATCGGTCCGGAGAGACGGAGGACGCATTTATCGCGGATCTGGCCGTGGCCTGCGGCAGCGGACAGATCAAGACCGGCGCTCCCTGCCGGACAGACCGGACAGCCAAATATAATCAGTTGCTGCGAATCGAAGAATATCTGGGACAGGCGGCGGTGTATTCCAATCCGTTCGCAGGAAAGTAAGGCTTTTTTCAATTTTCTTCTGTGGGAATTTTTATGTTGAAATCTGCAATCTCCTATGATAGAATAACAAGAGCGGCCATAGGAGGTGTGATTGTGGAGATCTTAAGAATCGTATTGACGGTTATTTTTGTTATTGATTGTGTAGCGCTGGCAACGGTTGTACTGATGCAGGAAGGAAAGCAGAAGGGTCTGGGTGCCATTTCCGGTATGGCAGATACCTACTGGGGACGGAATAAAGGACGTTCCATGGAGGGAAATCTGAAAAAGGCCACCAAGGCTATGGCAGTGCTTTTCATGGTGCTGGCGATTGTACTGAACATGAACTTTTAGTATCAGACACTCTTGCGCAGGCAAGAGTGTTTTTTTTCGATGAAAGGCAGGGCGTCTGTCTGATGCCGGCAGACCTGTGCAGAGACAGAAGGAGAAGAACGTGAACAGAAAGAAGCTGAAAAACAGAAAGAAGCTGATTCTGGATATCATCAACAGCAAGGAATACCGGCCCATGCGGGCAAAGGATATCGCCATGCTGCTCCAGCTTCCCAAGGGAAAGCGGCATGAGTTGTTTGAAGTGCTGGATTATCTGGAAGCAGAGGGAAAAATATATAACAGAAGAGGAAAGTATGAGAAGATGCGTCCAAAGGAGAAGAAACCTGCGGACGCCCTGATTACAGGAACTTTTCTTGCCAATCCCAAAGGGTTTGGCTTTGTGGAATCCGAGGTTATGGAGGATATTTACATCTCCGGCGAGGATACGATGGGCGCCTTTCATCTGGATCAGGTGGAGGTGCGTCTGACGGAGGAAAAGAAGAAAGGACGCAGGGAAGGAAAGATTGTGCGGATTTTGAGCCACGGCATCACACAGGTGGTGGGACTGTACGAAGCCAGCGGAAATTTTGGTTTTGTGATTCCTGACAATACAAAAATCCGCCAGGATATTTTCATTCCTAAGGAATTTCGCGGGGAGGCCGCGGACGGGGACAAGGTGGTGGTCCGTCTGACCTCCTACGGCGGAAAAAGGAAGAGTCCGGAAGGCAGGATTCAGGAGGTGCTGGGAGCCGCGCAAAGTGCGGGCGTGGATGTGCTGTCCGTGGCCCGGGCCAGTGATCTGCCGATGGAATTTCCGGAAAAAGTGATACACCAGGCGGAACGGGTGCCGGATCATGTCCTGGAGGGGGATTTTCAGGGACGGATGGATCTGCGGGACTGGACGGTGGTGACCATCGACGGGGAGGATGCCAAGGATCTGGATGACGGGATTTCTCTGACCCGGGAGGGGGATATTTACCATCTGGGCGTGCATATTGCGGATGTGAGCAATTATGTGCAGGGAGGAAGCGCGCTTGACCGGGAGGCTTTAAAGCGGGGAACCAGCGTCTATCTGGTGGACCGGGTGATCCCCATGCTGCCAGAACGCCTCTCCAACGGGATCTGTTCCCTGAATCAGGGAGAAGATCGTCTGGCACTCAGTTGTCTGATGGCCATTGACCGTCAGGGACGGGTGGTTCATCATCAGATTGCGGAGACCGTGATCCGGGTGAACCGCCGGATGACGTACACCGCGGTGAAAAAGATTCTGGAGGGAGATCCGGAGACGGCCAGGGCTTATCAGGAGTTGGTACCGCTTTTTTATGAAATGCGGGAACTGTCGGAACTTCTCAGAAGAAACCGTACCCGCAGAGGCTCCATTGATTTTGATTTTCCGGAAAGCAAAGTGATTCTGGATGAAGAAGGGCATCCGGTGGAGATCCGGGCCTACGAATCCAATGTGGCGACCCGGATCATCGAGGATTTTATGCTGCTGGCAAATGAGACGGTGGCAAAGGAATACTGTGACCGGCAGATTCCGTTTCTGTACCGTACCCATGAAAATCCGGACAGTGACAAAATGGAAAATGTACTGAGCTTCATCCGCAGTCAGGGAATTGCGGTGCATAAGACGCATCAGGACATTACGCCGGCCCAGGTGCAGGAGATTCTCACAGAAGTGGAAGGAAAGCCGTCAGAACCGCTCATAAGCCGTCTGCTTCTGCGGTCCATGAAACAGGCCCGTTATACCACCGGATGCAGCGGACATTTCGGGCTTGCGGCCCGGCACTACTGTCACTTTACCTCTCCGATCCGCCGGTATCCGGATCTGCAGATTCACCGGATTATCAAAGATACCATCCGGGGCAGAATGAACCAGGAGAAAAGGGAGCATTACGCTCATATCCTGGAGGATGTAGCTACCTGGACCAGCCAGACGGAACGGCGGGCAGAAGAGGTGGAGCGGGAGACCGTAAAGCTGAAAAAGGCAGAGTATATGGCCGGTCTGGTGGGGCAGACTTTTGACGGCGTGATTTCCGGCGTGACCGGATGGGGACTTTATGTGGAATTGCCAAACACCGTGGAGGGACTGGTCCATGTAAATTCCATGAAAGATTATTACCGGTTTGATGAGGAAAATTATCAGTTGGTGGGAGAGCACAACGATGTGAAATTTCATCTGGGCGACCCGGTGCGGGTGCAGGTGGCAGGAGCGGATATACAGACCCGGTCGGTGGACTTCCTTCTGGAGGAGGATGCGCAGATTCATCAGACGCAGCTGTCCTCCGACGGAGCAGAGAACATTGGCACCGGCGACGGCCCCAAACGGCAGAAAAGGAAAAACGGCGCAGGCGGAAGGAAGGAGAAAGGCAATGGCAAAGGAAAAGGGAAGCAGGCTCATCGCCAACAATAAGAAAGCCTACCATGATTATTTTATAGAAGAAACGTATGAGGCAGGCATCGCCCTTCACGGAACGGAGGTAAAATCACTGCGGATGGGAAAATGCAGTGTGAAGGAGTCCTTTATCCGTATTGAAAATGAAGAAGTGTATATATATGGTATGCATATCAGCCCCTATGAAAAAGGAAATATTTTCAATAAAGATCCGCTCAGGGTGAAAAAACTGCTGCTGCATAAAAGTGAAATCCGCAAGCTGCGGGGTAAGATAGCAGAGAAGGGATATACGCTGGTGCCGCTGAAGGTTTATTTTAAAAACAGTCTGGTGAAAGTGGAAATCGGTCTGGCCCGTGGAAAGAAACTGTATGACAAACGGCAGGACATTGCCAAAAAGGATCAGCGCAGAGAGGCCGAGCGGGAATTCAAGGTGAAAAATCTTTACTGATGCGGGCTGGCGGCGGGCGGCCATCCGACAGACGGAAGGCGTTCGCCGGGGGTTGACAGCTCCGGGAAAGTTTCATATAATAGAAAAACGGATTTCGGATAGTCCGTCAACCGACTGCTTCGTCTGCAGCCAGACATTCCATAAGGGCTTGTACTGGTTTCGACGGGGGTTTTGAAGTTTGGGAAGCCATCCGCGGCCCCGGGACCGCGTCAACAACCTGGAACTTAAATTTAAACGCAGACGAAAATTTAGCGTACGCTGCTTAATTGCGGCTGTCGGTACCTGAGTTTCCCGCGGCTCGGGTTCCGGCATCAAATTTTGCGGGGCACTTTTTTCTCAAAGCTTTGAGAGAAAAAAAGATTTTATGAAGCTACTGAAGCCGGCAGCCTGTCATTAGGCGTCCGGCGGAGGGAATGTCAAAATAATGACTGTGATGGGAGACGCCCGGATGGACAGACTTTCGGACGCGGGTTCGATTCCCGCCAGGTCCACCAAAACACCTTTACTCGAAATATTTGACCCAAAAAAATTTGATGGGTTCGAGTGAGTTTCTATAAACGCGGATTTATAGGGAAAATCGGCATCTGAGAAAATCGATGCTGATTTTTTCTTATCCTCACTTTGACGTGCGTCTTGACAATCCGCAGAGCTTATGGTGTTTTTATCAGATTTTTCGAGTTTTGAGGTATCCACCAAGTTTTTGCCCTTACTCGAACTATTCGCCGATAAAACATCATCATAAAGCCCATCTCCGAAATAGGCTTGGAGATGGGCTTTGATTGTATCTAAGAGAGTTTTGGCGCGTTCAGGACTGGCGTGGTTGATTCTTATCAGGTCGTCCTTGATAGGCTCCTGCAGCTGGGCAAAGGGTGAAGCCAACTCGGCATCTACTTTAAGACCGTTTTCCGAGTCATTACTGACAAGGAAACGCTTAAAGATAGCTTGATTCATGAGCCGCTTCGTGGCATCATCGGCATAGCGGTAAGTCTCTCCGCAGTTCTCAACAATGTCCAATGCAGCTTTAAGATTGTCGACAATCGCCTCAAAAGTGGTATTGTGGATGCGGATCTCATGCTCGATGGTCGCCAGCTCTTTGGCGATTTTCTGCTGTTCAGCTTTAAGCAGATCCAAAGGGATGGCGTTGCTATAGTGGGCTTCAAGCAGTTTTTGCCGTTTGTTTTCCAGTTTGGCTTTCTGACCTTTCAGACCGTTCAGCTCTTTTTTGTATTTTTCTTTTTCGTTTTCAATCAGCGTGGTCACTTGCTTTTCCAACATTACCCTTACCTCTGCCGGGAGCTGGTAGGAAATATAAATCTGCTCAATCGCTTCTTCGACAGCGCTGATCAGAACGGCCTTGGTGGTGCATTCCGGATGGCGTTTGCTATGCCGTCCAGCGCAGACAAAGTAGGGGTAAACAGTTCCGTCTTTTTTCTTTTCGTTGCTGACCATCATGCGCTCGCCACAGCAAGCGCAATATATACTGCTTTTTAGAAAGTGTGGGTGTTTGAAGTTGCGCTCACCATTGACTCGAGAGGCGAGAATGGTTTGCACCTTTTCCCATATTTCTGTACTGACCAGCGGTTCGTGACTTCCGGGATACTCTACACCTTTATACGTAACTACACCCTTATAGTATGGGTTAACCAATACTTTATGGAGTGTTTTTAAGGTGATGGGCTGCGAGGAAATTCTTGGAGTGGAGCGGGTATTCAAGCCGCAGGCGGCTAAATGCTCCGCCAAGTCCGCCACTGTCCACTGGCCAGTAGCGTACTCTTCAAATGCCAGCTTGATCAGCGGTGCTCTCTCTAGATCGATATCAACGGTACGCGCTTCACGACCTTTATCATCCACGCTTCGCACATTTTTGTAGCCTATAGGTGCCCGGCCAACGGTGCCGCCACTCTTGATCTTCTCTCCCATACCTTTCTTGACTTCTGTTGCGAGGTTCTGCGAGTAAAACTCAGCGATGGCGCTCATAATGCCGTGGAGCAGCATGCCGGAAGGTGTGTTGTCAATACTTTCTGATGCAGAAACTAACTGCACGCCGCACTCATCCAAAGTACGCATAATATCAATATCGTCGCCTCGGTTACGGGCAAGACGGTCAACTTTGTGGACGATCACATAGTCTACACGGTCGGCGTTTTCTTTGATGTACTCCAACATCTTCTGGAGTTCCGGGCGATCAGCGGATTTGGCGGACGCACCCCGGTCAACAAATTCCTTGCCCACCATTGCGCCCATAGAGAGGGCTTTGCGCTTGTTGGCTTCCCGCTGGGCAGGGATGGAAAAGCCCTCGTCTGCACCGCCGCCGCGTTCTGCCTGTCCACGCGTGGAGACGCGTAGATATGAGACGGCGAATTTAGGCGTGATGGCATTTACCATTGCCTGCATAGGGTCAGCTTGTGCTGTATAATTCATGTATACTGCCTCCTTTCTTGGATTTCTCTGATGATACCTCTGAATAGCGAACAGAGCAAGCCGCTTATCCTAACGTTATCTTTTTGTTAATAAGCTCATCATTTCTTGGAAAACCGGCCTGCACGAGGCAGACCGGTTTGGGTTGCGAGGAAAGCGTAATACCTTCCTTAATAAAGAACTACAGTTTCCGGATTCTGTCTACGCCGTAGACGACGCCCAGCCCTGAGCCGTTGTCCCAGCGGACAAATACGGTGCCGGTGTCATCAACTGTGCGTACCGTACCCCGGTCACCGGGCTTGAGCTTACTGTAGGGATCATCCATCGAGATGAGCTCTACGCGGCAACCGGGCGGGTACATCTGTCTAACCTGTGCCACTGTCTTGCGGCTTGGGAATCCGTTACTGTTCATAAGGTGCGCCCCCTTTCTCATCGGCAGAATCATCTGCCGGAGTTGTTTCTGTTTCGTTGATGTTTGGTGTTTCTTCAACAACAGGCTCTGCGGTGGTCGCCTCAGCCCGATTCGGTCGGTGTCCGGACTTCCAGCTGCTGTTGCCGGAAAGGTTCCTGAGCAGGATTTTTCTCGCTTTTTTGTAATCGTCGCCGACGAAGCCCAGCCGGATGAGGAAAATCCGCATGGTGAACTTCTCGTTGTCTGTGGGGCGTTCTACCGCCGTTACCCGCCGCTGTTCCTTTGCCATCCTGCAGATCGCAGTGATCAGGCGGTTGTAGGCATCGGCCTCCCCATCGAGGCCATGCAGGGTAAACCACGGGAACTTCAGTGTTGTTTCGGTTTGGGTAACTTCCAGCGTGTCCGTCCCCAAGGCTTTCTTGAGAAGCGTTGCCTTGCTGGCGATGATCCTGGCGAGATTGTCCTCCGCTTCCGGGGTAAACCCGTTTTTAGGGATTTCCACGATATAGGAATAGTCTTCAGTCCCTGTTGGCGCCGTTTCAACGGTGCTGGCGGGTTCTTCATCGTGGAATGGCTCGAACCCCCGCTGTTTTAGTGTATCTAACAGTGCGGCGGCAACTTCATCGCACGTGTCGGGAGTAGTGAGAACGCCGTGAATATCCACCTGACAGCCGCCGACCTTATAAGCAAAGGTGGGCGCTCC
>DVIN01000011.1 GCA_018711275.1 Candidatus Pullilachnospira intestinigallinarum | reverse complement strand
TGAAGAGATCAATGATACCCCTGTTGTCTATCACTGGAAATATCGACTTGATGAAATCAATCCGAATGAAGAAGCACAGGTTGAAACATTGTCTCTTGAAAAGTCGAGTTAATTAGTGACAACTATACTAGTGAAACACGCAATTCAGACCGCAAAAAGCTGGGGACAAAAAGCAATTCGCCTGGACTGTATCGTAGGAAACGATGTGCCGGTGAAAGTATATACCTCTTTTGGCTTTGCATATGTAGATACGGTAGCCATTACTTATGCGGATATAGGTGCTCCCATGCAATTTAAACTTTATGAACTTCTTTTATCTTAAAAGTGGCTGCACTGGGATGCGGCTGTCTTTCCCGTTCCCCAGCTTGCGCTGGGATCGGTCGGTCTCTGTGAGGCTCGTACGATACGAAAAGAATTGCAACTGTAGGCGCCACCTATTTTCTTTATCTCTCAAACCGCATTACGACGGTCTCGATAAATCATAACCGAAAATCCTAAATGTATTCGCAATCGGGAAAGCAGAGAAGCTGGCATTAGAGATTTTTCTCTTGTGGCAGCTTCTCTGTCACGCGCTCCGCGCCATCGGCCACTCTGAGAGCCGTTTATTCAAAAATACCTTTCAGCACCTTCACACATCCGTCGATTCCCAGCACTGCGGAATCCAGAATGAGATCATAATTCTTGATATCCTTCCAGTCATTTCCCGTGTTGGCCCGGTAGTATCCCGCCCGTTTTTTATTGTAATATCTGCGGGTGGAATCCACTTTATCCTTGGTGATCTGGTAATCTTCCTCGATCCGTTTTCTTACCTCCTGGTCATCGCTGGAGCGGATAAATACCTTGATTACCCCTTTCTGATCTCTCAGCGCCTCCGATGCACAGTGGCCCAGGAAAATAGCGGGGCCGTCCATGGCCAGACGCCGGATCTCCATCTGCTCGTCCAGGAAAATCTTTCCCTCCTCCGTCAGCATGTCCTGATTTCCGCTCTGCATACGGCCCATGACAAAAATCGTATACAGAAGGCTTCCTGTCACAGATTCCTCATACCGGTTGATCTGGTCCTCGGTGATCCCTCTTTTTTTCGCCACGGCCTCCAGAATCTCCCTTCCATAACAGGGAACTTTGCTGACCTTCGACAACTCGCGTCCGATCTTCGTACCTCCGCTTCCGTATTCTCTTTCTATGGTAATATAGCGAAATTTCATAAGCCGTACCTCCTTTGGAAATCCGGATTTCCATCTGTTGCCAACTTTTTATCCTGGTATTATAATAATAAAAATACCTTTCTGCCACAATGGACACTTAAAACATTCTTGTGGTTTAATACTCATTTTTAAAAATTTGTGTATTAAAATCTATCAATAGAAATCGCACTCCGCGAATTTTCCATTGACAGGAAAAAAGGAGCAGAACAAGATGAATCAAACGCCAAAACAGGATCTGCGCTTTATAAAAAACGAACGGGCCATCCGGGAAATCTTCCGCAAGATGATGGCGGAAACCGACTATTCCCGCATCACCATCAAGGAGCTGACCGCCAGGGCGCAGATCAACCGGAAAACCTTTTATCTGCATTATCCTTCCCTGGATCACCTGCTGATTTCTCTCCAGTTTGAGATCATGGATCCCACCTTCCGGATGATTTCTGAAACCACTTTCCCGGACGATGTGGAAAAAATCATTCAGCACAGCTTCCGGCTGATGGCCGCCCTGGATCCGGTGGACAAGAAAATTCTCTCCGCCAAGGGCCATTTTCTCGACAAGAAAACTCCCTCGGATCTGATCCGCGAACACTATTTCCGGAAGTATGACCATTTCGCGGGCTACGACCGTTTTGAAAGCAATATGATCATCACCTATTTTTCAGTTTGCTTGGGAGTGATTTACCGGCAGTGGGAAGTGGACGGGCAAAGAGTACCTCTGGAGGAAATGGTTCCCCTGGCCACCCGGCTGATTCTTCACGGGCTGTCCGGAACGAGGCTGGTTATACCGGAAGGGGCAGATAATAAATCTGCACTCTCCCGGTGATCTCATTGCAGGTAATCTGTGCGCGTACTCCGAAAATCTCCCGGATATTCTTTTCCGTCAGCACCTCCTCCGGGGTACCGCAGGCAGCAATTTCCCCCTTTTTCATCAGGATTATCCGATCGCAGTACATGGCAGCGATATTCAGGTCATGGATAGAAGAAAAGACTGTGACTTCCTGCTTTTTCAGGATCTGCATCAGCAGGTACTGATATCGGATATCCAGATGATTGGTGGGTTCGTCCAGAATAATCAGCTGGCATTCCTGAGCCAGCGCTCTGGCCAGCAGCACCCGCTGCTTTTCTCCTCCGGACAGGCTGAGAAAGGACCGCTGTTCATACCCATCCAGTCCAACCTCCAGCAGAAGATGTCTGCACAGTTCCTGATCTTCCCTTGTCTCTCTTTCCAGGAATTTTCGGTGCGCATAGCGGCCGTACATAACCATATCCAGCACCTCTACATCGAATTCCATGACATTTTCCTGAGCCACCGCCGCCGCCCGCCGGGCCAGCTGCCGGGCTGTCAGCTCCGTGATGTCCCGTCCATCAATATATACCGATTCTCTGCCCGGACGGTACGTCCGGTAGATATTTTTCAGGAGCGTGGATTTTCCGCAGCCATTGGGACCGATCAGGCCCACAAATTCTCCTTCCCTGACTTCCAGGGAAATTTCTTTCAAAATCTTCGCATCTCCGATAGAATAGCTGAGATTTTTCACACTTAACATTTCACTGCCTCCTATCTTTTCCGGTTTCTTCTGATCAGCCAGAAGAAGAACGGCGCTCCGATCAGGGCGGAAATAATACCGATGGGCAGTTCTTCCGGAGCCACAATCACCCGGGACACCACATCGGCCAGCATGGTAAACAAGCCGCCGGCCAGGGCCGCCATGGGGATCAGCCGGATATGCTTTGCGCCCACCAATGACCGCATAATGTGAGGCACCACCAGCCCAATAAATCCGACTACGCCGCTGGCTGCCACTACGATTCCCGTAAGAATCGTGGACATGAGGATAATCAGCAGCCTTACCCGGCCGGTATTTACCCCCAGACTTTCCGCCGCGTCATCTCCCAGCAACAGCATGTCCAGTTCCCGTACAAACAACAGAATCACCAGAAGTGTCACCGCAAATGCCGCCGCTGTGTACCCTACCGTCTCCCAGTCCGCGCCGCTCAAGGAACCCACCATCCAGTATTGGGCCGTCTTTGTCTTGTCGGAACCGGTATGATAACCGTAAATCACCAGGTTGGTCAGTGCCGAAAACAGCGCGGAGGTGGCAATTCCTGCCAGAACCAGCTGTGTGGATGTGATTTTACCCCGGTAATTGGCAATTCCCATAGTCATGGCAATGGACAGGGCCGCTCCCAGAATGGCTCCAAAGGTAGTGGAATATCCTCCCATAAAGCGGAAGCATCCCAGAATAATGGCACATACCGCCCCGGTGGATGCCCCGGAAGAAATCCCCAGCACATAAGGATCCGCCAGAGTATTTTTTGTCAGAGCCTGCATCAGTACGCCACAGACGGACAGTCCGGCTCCCACAATCCATGCCATCAGCACCCTGGGGAAGCGGATGTTCCAGATGATGGTCTCCGTATTTGCCTCCCAGAAGGGCGTAAACAATTCTTTTCCGGTTATCCGGTTTAAAACAATCTGAAAAGTCTCCGCCGGCCGGACCTTAACCGCGCCGATGGAAACGGAAATGCAGGCGGCCGCCGCAATCAGCAGGCATACCGCCAGCAGAAGCATCAGATACCGGGATCTTTTTTTCACCTGTATTTGACGATTCATTTTCCGAACATCTCCTCTATTCCCAATTTACGCAAACAGATCCGGGTACAGCTGCTGTGCTATGATTTCCACTGTATGAGCCGAATCGGCGGAACCCTGCATATCCGCACAACAGGCAGAATAAATTTTTCCTTCCTTCACCGCCCGCAGTTCTTTGGTGGCATCGTTGTTTTTCAGAAACTCCACTTTTTCTTCCACATCCCCGTTATAGTCCAGGACCAGAATCACATCCGGATCCCGCTCCACCACTTCTTCCCAGGAGGGCGTTGCCCAGCCGGCTTCAATATCGCTGAAAATGGATTCTCCTCCTGCCAGCCGGATAATATCCCCGGGCATTCCCTGGCAGGCTGTAAACGGCGCGTCTTCTCCGGAATCATAGACAAACACACGAACCGGATTCTGATATATCTCTTCGCCCAGCGTTTCCTCCACTTTCTGTAACCGTTCCTTCATGGCCTGAATCTTTTCTGCAGCCACATCCTCTGCCTTGAAGATCCTCCCCAGTGTTTCATAATCTTTGTACAAATCTTCAAACGTGGCGCTGTCGGAGCAAACGTATGGGAAATACATGGCAATGCCATTCTCATTGCAGAAATCCGGATCGAAAGCCTTATCGGAAAAAACAGAGTCCCATCCGATCAGAAAATCACATCCGGTAGCCAGAAGCTCTTCTTTGGAAAGTGTAGACAGTCCCACTCCCGGCTCCGCCAGCTGCGGCACCTGCTCTCTGGCAGGAAAATCCGCCACCAGGCTCCAGGCTGAACCTTTCGTATAGCCCGCCATATACTCTTCCAGACCCAGATCAAAGAAAAAATCCGCCATCTGATCCCCGGAAGCCACCACCTTATCCGGAATCTCCGTAAAGGTATATTCCACGTTTTCTCCCAGACCAGACCGTTCCAGATTCAGCGTAATAGTCACCGGTTCATAATCGTCTGCGCTCCCACCTTCATCAGCAGCCTCCTGATCTTCCGTTCCGGCAGCGGCCGCATTTTCTCCGACACCGTTCTCCTTATCCAAACCGCAGCCTGCCGCCAGTACCATCGTCATTGTCATACACAAAAAGAAACTGATTCCCTTATTTTTCATAAAAATCTCCATTCCGCCGCCCTAACGGCAGCACACTTTATCTTTCTCTTTCCGGCCTCCCGGCCTTCTTTTTCCGCTGTAAAAACAAAAGAAAGCTCTCAAACCATTTTCCATTGCCACAGGCAGTGAAAACACGCTGCGCGAACTTTCCATTGTCATAAATAAAAAAATCCGGTGTTTGCAATCCCGAACCTTACAAGCCGGACGTTTCACCAGATTTTCCATTCCGGACGGTACTTACATGGAAAGCCCACGCTTACAGCTGTCAGAACTTTCTACGCAAATAGCAGAGCCCACCCGGCCCTGTACCGTCAACTACTATTAAATTTTCATCCTCTCGTCCCCTTTCTCCTTCCTCTTACCAGGAATTCGCAAGATGACTCCAGCAAGTCTTAGGACTCGGCATCAACCGCAATTTCGCCTTCTCACAAATTGCTTTGCAATGGCATCTGAAATCTTGTCCGCCTTACCTCAGGTGTAAGCTGCTAATGAATTTCACATTATTCCTTATTAAGTCAGTGACACTGGAATCTGTCATAATAAAATTATGAACAAAGTCAGTATACTACAGAAAAATACATTTTACAATCAAAAACAGCCCGCCGTGAGGAAATCTCTTTCCTGTACGGCGGGCTGCCTGCTCTTTATCCTTTGTACCCTGGAGTCGGCTTTCTTATTCTTTCAGAAAGCTTCATCATCCCTCTATAGAAATATACTTCTTCTGCTCTACTTCTTTTGCGTCTTTCTTCGGGATCGACAGTTTCAGAATACCATTCTCATATTTTGCGTGAATGTCACTCTGCTCTACGCCTTCGCCCACATAGAAGCTTCTGCTCATGGTTCCCGCATAACGCTCCCGACGGATGTACTTGCCGTCTTTCTCTTTCTCGTCCTTATCCAGACCCTTGGCTGCCGAGATCGTCAGGTAACCATCCTTCAGCTGAGCGGAAATCTCATCTTTCTTAAATCCCGGAAGGTCAATATCCAACTCATATCCGCTGTCCGTCTCTCTTACATCGGTCTTCATCATGTTCTTTGCATGTTTGCCATACAGCGGGTTCTTTCTTCCAAAAAAGTCATCGTCAAACGGGAAATCCATCCAATCATCAAATAAGTTTTCTCCAAAAATACTGGGCATCATCATAAGTCATCTCTCCTTTTCTTTGATTAACTTTTATGAGCACTGTCGGAGAAATCCGAGGTGTTGTCATTTTCAGAAGAACTTGGGGAAGAACTTTCTTTTTTCTCTCTTCCTTTGTTCTAGTTGTAATATAACACTTATTGTTAGCCACGTCAAGCCTCGAGTGCTGATTATTTTGTGAAAAATTTGTGAACTCGTAAAAGATTGTGAAATACTGCCCTCTCTTCACCATTTTTCCCCGGCTTCCGTAGATTCTCTCATGGCAATCTCCTGTATATTCCCAAACCTGAGCCGCCCGCTGTAATAATTCAGTATATGCACCATCTTAAAAACGGAGAACCCGCACCACCGGCAGTTTCTCCGTTTTTCATGTTTCTTCTTATTTCTTTTTCTGTACCGGTTCATCCCGATAAGGCACCGGCGTATCATCTTTGGCATCCAGGTTGTTGATGTATTTTTTTGTCTCCGCCACAACCACCGGCGACAACAGCAGCACCGCCACCAGGTTGGGGATAGCCATCAGGGCGTTCAGTATATCTGCAACCAGCCAGATCAGATTCAGAGACAGAATCGGCGCGATCACCGCCACCGCAATGTACAGCAGTCTGTAGGGAATCAACACTTTCTTTCCCGCAAAATACTCGATGCAGCGTTCTCCGTAATAGGCCCATCCCAGAACGGTGGAAAAAGCGAAAGAAATGATTCCTGCCACCAGGATAAAGGGACCAACCACCGGAATCTGGTCAAACGCCAAAGTAGTCAGGACGCCGCCATCGGAAATACCTCCCATATCAATGGAAGGATTCTTCATAATGCTGCTTACCAGAACAATACCGGTCATGGCACATACCACCACCGTATCCCAGAACGTACCGGTACTGGACACCAGCGCCTGGCGAACCGGATTCCTTGTCTGAGCGGCAGCCGCGGCAATGGGAGCGGATCCCATACCGGATTCATTGGAAAACAGTCCTCTGGCAACTCCATAATGCATGGCCTGCATCAGACCGCCTCCGATCAGTCCGCCTGCGGCGGCACCAGGCTTAAATGCCAGTGTGACAATCGTTTTCAGGGCCGGCAGAATAAAGTCATGGTTAAATCCCAGGATCACGATACATCCGGCCACATACAGAATGGCCATGAACGGCACCAGCTTTTCACAGACGCTGGCGATGGACTGAATGCCGCCGAAAATTACCAGCGCGATCAGGATTCCTACAGCCACTCCCACAATCCATCCGGGAATATTCAGGTTTTCCTTACATACCGTGGCGATGGCGTTCACCTGCGTGGCACAGCCAATACCGAAGGATGCAAACCCGCCGAAAATGGCGAACAGCAGGCCCAGCCATTTCATATTCAGGCCCCTCTCCAGGGCATACATGGCGCCTCCCTGCATTCTTCCGTCTCTGGTTTTCACCCGGTATTTGACGGAAATCAGTGACTCACTGTATTTGGTGGCGATACCGAACACGCCGGTAAGCCAGCACCAGAACACCGCGCCCGGGCCGCCCAACGCAATGGCAGTTCCCACGCCGATGATATTTCCTGTTCCAATGGTAGCCGCCAAGGCGGTGGTCAGCGCCCCAAACTGGCTGACTTCTCCTTCTGCTTCTGTATCTTTGGAAACAGAAAGGCGGATACCGGTTCCCAACTTCCGCTGGATACCCTTTGTACGGATGGTCATAAACAGATGGGTCCCCATCAGAAGCAGGATCATTCCCCAGCCCCAGACCGCGCCGTCAATGGTATTTACCACGGAGTAGATTTTCTCATACATATTCCTCTTCCTCCCTTTTTACTCGTTACCCTACTACTCTACCACAACACAGTTGTTCTTGCAAACAAAATTTGTATTTTATGGAAAGACATTTGTTCTTCCTTTGGCAACACACCGTATGCGGCACCCGCTTTTGGGGAAGGGTATGTTTTTTTCTTTCCGTTTTATCGTCTGTCTGGTATAATAGACGCAGAGCGGCTATTATACCTGCGCATAAGCGATTTCTGCCAAACCGCAGAAAGTCGCTGCATATCCGCCGGAGGCGCCGTGACCACAACGGCGGTCAGGGTATAATAGCATCAGGAATGAACTCGTACAAAAGGAGGAAATCGTATGCAGTACCAGATTCAGGGTGATACACTCCCCGTTGTGATTTGTCAACTGGATAATGGGGAAAAGATGATTACAGAGAAGGGATCCATGGCCTGGATGTCCCCGAACATGCAAATGGAAACCAGCACCAACGGAGGAATCGGAAAGGCATTTGGCAGATTTTTTTCCGGTGAATCCATTTTCCAGAATATCTATACTTCTCAGGGCGGTCCCGGAATGATTGCCTTTGCTTCCAGCTTTCCCGGTTCCATCCGGCCTTTCCAGGTGAGCGCCGGACAGGAATACATTTTCCAGAAAAGCGCTTTTCTGGCTTCCGAGGCCACGGTGGAGCTGTCCACCTTCTTCCAGAAAAAGCTCGCCTCCGGCCTTTTTGGCGGTGAAGGTTTTATTATGCAGAAGGTATCCGGCGAAGGAACGGTTTTTGCGGAATTTGATGGCCACATCGTGGAGTACGATCTTGCGCCCGGCCAGCAGATGGTGATCGATACCGGCTATCTGGCTGCCATGGACGCGTCCTGCTCCATCGAGATTGTCAGTGTGCCGGGAGTGAAGAATATGCTGTTTGGCGGCGAAGGCATTTTCAACACACTGATTACCGGCCCCGGCCATATCTGGCTGCAGACCATGCCGATTTCGGCGGTGGCGGGTGTGCTGCGGCCTTATTTTCCGGCAAGCAGTCGGTAAAAAAATTCCCGAATGCGGAAAAGAAGCATCCTCCCATGAGAGGGTGCTTCTTTTCGTTTCCCGTAGGCCAGTCTTCCATATTATTTCTTTCTGTTTGTCGTTTTTACAATCACAAACACCAACGCCCCCAATGCCACCAGCAGCGCCCCTGCCGCGCCGGCCCAGAACCACAGGTTCTGCACGCCGCCCGCAAGATACAGGCCGATACCATCCGGACTCAGCCAGCCCAGGATCCCCCCGCCCAGCGCTGCCGCCGCGGCCAGTACAGCCAGAATCAGGGCCGCAGCGTTTCTGCGTTTTTGCCCTGCCGCCAGGCAGACGGCGCCGCAGGCGAGAAATACGGCCACCAGCAGCAGGATCACATTCCATGGTTCCGTCCAGCTTCCGCCAATCTGTCCCGCTAGATAGATGGAGGTGGGGCCGTCGGCGCCTCCGATGATGGCCACCGAATCCTCGTTCGTTCCCGCCATGCCGGGCAAAAGCTGTCCGGTCAGCAGATTCCACAGTACAAAAATTACCAGAACCGCAGCCGACATCAGCAGGCCCGCCCGGGGCAGCCAGATCCAGGACAGCTTCCGGTCCGTCCCCAGTTCCTCCGAAAACCGCTTTCCGATTTCTTCCGGAGTTCCCATTCTGGCCCGGATTTTATCCATCGTTTCCCCCTGCTCCAGACCAGCCCGGATATCATTTTCCAGATCGCTGAGAATCCGCTCCCGAAGGGTGCCTGTCACCTCCAGTTGTCTTCCGATCTGCCGCAGATATTGCCGCATCTGTTTTTCTTCCTGTTTCATTCTGTTTCCTCCCCACAGATTTCATTTACTGTCTGAACAAACTGCTCCCATACGTTCCGGTATTCCTGAAAGACCTCCCGTCCCTGGTCCGTGGCCGTATAATATTTTTTCGGCGTGTTTCTTCCCTCCTGAAGCTTCCACTCTGAACGGATCAACCCGCCGTCCTCCAGACGGTAAAGCACAGGGTACAGGGTTCCCTCCTTCAGCTGGAAAAAGTCCTTTCCCCGCCGTTCCAGTTCCTGAATAATTTCATATCCGTAGGTGGGTTTCTCTGTCACCAGCCGCAGGACAATCATATCCAGAACGCCTTTCTTGATCTGCTGTCTGAATTTTTCTTCCATCCTTTTCTCCACTTTCAAATACTTAGTATTGCTAAATATAATAAGGGAAGTATACCATATCTTTTACCGGGCCGCAAGATGGCAACAAAATATGCGGCGCATGCTGCCCCTCCAAAATGCGTAAATGGAAAAGGCCAAAAAGAGTGTGTCACGCTGACGAATCCAATTTCCGCGTTCCATCTTTTCCAGGTCTTACTCATTATCCTGTCTTAACCTGCAGAACGGCAGGCTGCCATGCCGGTCAGCCTGCCGTTCACCGCAAAACCGGTACTCCAGCTATGCATGCACAATATCCGTATACTCACTGATCTCCCTGCTGACCGTGCACAAATCCTCCACACAAAGATCATGAAGCCGCTCATGCCCCGTAATCCTGGCGAACATTTTCAGTTCCTCCAGTGTTACGTTCAGGAAATTCGCCACCCGGGCAGCCGCCGTATCCACCTTCAGCCGTTCTCTCAGATCCGGATCCTGGGTGGCCACGCCCACGGGACACATGCCGGTGCCGCAGATCCGGTACTGCTGGCAGGCCATGGCAATCAGAGGAGCCGAGGCCATGGCCACCGCGTCCGCACCCATGGCAATGGCCTTCGCCGCGTCCGCCGACACCCGCAGGCCGCCGGTAATCACAAGACTGATATCCGATCCTGCCGCGTCCAGATACTTTCTTGCCCGGTGCAGGGCATACACCGTAGGCACACTGGAGGCGTCCCTGAGAAGCTTCGGCGAGGAACCGGTGGCGCCGCCCCTGCCGTCGATGGTGATGAAATCCGGCTGGGCATAGACGCAGAAGGCCAGATCCCGCTCAATTCTTCCCGCCGCAATCTTGATGCCGATGGGCCGTCCGCCGGAGGCCATCCGCAGCTGGGACACCAGTTCCTTCATATCCTGTTTTGTCCGGATCCCCGGAAAACGGGAAGGCGCGATGATATCCTCCCCCACCGGCTTGTTACGGATCCGGGCGATTTCCGGCGTCACTTTTTCCCCCGGCAGATGGCCGCCCATGCCGGGTTTGGTTCCCTGGCCGATCTTGATCTCAATGGCATCCACGCTCTGAAGAATCTCCGGGGAAACGCTGTACAAATTGGCCACATATTCAAAGATATAGGCGCCTGCCGCCTCCATCTCCTCCGGAAGAATCCCGCCTTCTCCGGAGCACATGGCCGATTTTGCCAGAGCGCTGCCTTTTGCCAGGGAAATCTTTGCCTCCCTGGACAGAGCGCCAAAAGACATATGGGACACATACACCGGGTTTTCCAGAACCAGCGGCTTCTTTGCCCGGGGGCCGATCACTGTGGTGGTGTCCACCGGGGCGTCCTCCTCCAGCGGCATGGGATCCAGCTGGGCCCCCAGGATCAGAATATCATCCCAGGAAGGCATGGGAAGCTGCGTCCCCATGGCCGCCGAGACAGATTTCCCGCTGACCGCCATCTGGTGAATCTCCTCCATATACCGGCAGCTCTCATCCATCCGGTAATATTCCTTCGCATAGTCCAGCTTCCGCTCCGGTTTTCTCTCCTGACCGGTCTCCGCCACCTCCTCATACAGCTGAAAGGCACTGGCAGGCTGATGACAGACCGGACACTCGGAAAGCGTGGAAAACGGCGCGCCCTCTTTTTCCTCATCATAGATAAAACCACAGACGCTGCAGCGATACTTTGCCATGCAAAAACCTCCTTCCCGTACGGTTAATTTTCTTAATCGTATCACAGAAGGAGGCGTTTCGCCATAAGAATTCTTTTTTCTCTTCCGGCAGATCTTCTCTGAAAATCACATTTTTCTCAAAAGATATCTGCCCCATTCCATATCACTTTGTACCTGCTCCAACCGGCAGCCATTTTTCCAGGGTCAGGTGATTTCTCCGGGCCATTTTCACTGCCAGCTGTTCGACATCCGGCCTCCAGGTATTCTCCGGAAAATGGGCGTCGCAGCCGATCACCGCCCGGCAGCCTTCTTCCCCGGCGATCTTCCAGAAATCCTCTCTTGGATATGGGCGGTGATCCCACAGTCCCAGCATGTTGATTTCCAGAGGGATATCCAGCTCCCTGGCCTTCCGGCAGAGCCTCCGGTATTCCCGGTCGAAAACTTCCGCGTCTCCGGTAAAATTCAGCAGATCCGGATGGGCCACATACAGAAACCGCCCGGTTTCCATCGCTTCTATACACTGATCCACATATTGCTTCAGCCGGGCGCCGTCGGCCGTCTCCTGACCGCTGCTGATGTTGCTGTCCACTTCATTTCCCAGATAATGCTGCCCCAGAAGCATATACTCCACGGGATAATCCGAAAGGAAATCCAGAAGCTGTTCCCAGTAAGCGGGATAATATTCCGTCTCCAGTCCCAGATGAATCTCAATATCCGCCTGATATTCCTTCTTCAGGGAGAGAACCGTATCCACATAGCCATCCATCTTATCCATCTCCATCCGGTTGGGCGAATGATATCCCGCCGGTAAGGGATACGGTGTGTGGTCGGAAAAGCCCAGAATCTTCAGGCCGCCTTCGATGGCGCGTTCCACGTACTCCCGCTCCGTTCCTCTGGCGTGATGGCATCTCCAGGTATGTGTATGGTAATTGGCAATCATGATGGTTCCTCCCTGTCATTTGCATTTTTGTCAGCGGCACAGGCCGCTTCACCGGTCACAGTTCGATTTTCATTCCATCGTACGCCGGTGTAATGGGCGTATCTTTGAGAATCTCTTCCAGATCTGTCTGCGGCGGCGTCCGATGGGGACTCATATGGGTCCAGTAAATCCTGGGCTCCTTTTTCCACACACCGGCCGATTCAAAAAACTTTCTTTCCTCCATTGCCGCTTCCCAGTACATATGATTGCCGCCGGTCTCCTCGGCGTACCCGCGGGTTTCTTCCATGATGATGGCGTCATACCGGAAACGGGCGATCCATCGGCGGGTTTCTTCATTATAGGTACCGGAATCTGTGGCATAGAGAAATGTTTTTCCCTGCGTGCTGACCACATAAATCAGTCCCTTCTGGTCTCCCCGGTCTGTATGAGAAGCCACCAGAGGGATAAAAGTCACATTTTCACACTGATATTCCCTGTAAGGCTCCACCAGCGTAAAGTCCATGGCAAAATCCTCCATGGGTCTTCCTGCCATGGAAGCCTCCAGCACATCTAATGTACACCGATTTCCGAAAATATGCAACATGGGAAGTTCCTGCTGCCGGGCATAACCCCGCCGGTGGATCTCATCCGGAGACAATGAGGGCGCGTCCTTGGGCCGGTACCGCCAGGTGAGCAGCTGAGGATAGAAATGATCCTCATGGGAATGGGTCACCAGCAGCAGCCGGGACTCCATCAGATCCACGCCAAACCGGTCTGCCTGAGAGAAAACCTCCGGTGGGAAATCAATCAAACAGTTTTCGGCGAAATGAATGGAACTGGTTTTGCGGATATTTTTCCCGCCCAGCTGTCTCGCCCTTGTACAATAATCGCAGGTACACCAGATGCCGGGATACTGTTCCGCGGCGGCAGTTCCCAAAAATGTAAGTTCCATAGTAATTTCCTCCTGTTGTTTTTCAGCCTTTGACCGCTCCGGTCAGAATACCTGACAAAATATATTTCTGGCCAAAAGCAAAGATAAGAATCGTCGGAATCATAACGATTACCGCCCCTGCCATCATTACATTATACTCGCTTGCCTCAGCATTTAAAAGCATACCAACACCAATCTGGACAGTTCTCATTTCTTCAGAATTGGTCACCAGCAGAGGCCACATATAAGCATTCCAGGAATTGATGAAAATATAGAGGCTAACTGCTCCCAAAGAACCCTTCGACAATGGAAGCAAAATTGTAAAAAAGTACCGGAGATTACTGCTTCCCTCCACGCAGGCCACCTCATACAATTCCTTGGGCATCTGCATGAAAGACTGCCGCAGAAAGAAAATGGACATGGCAGAGGCCAGCGAGGGGAGAATCAACGCGGCATAGGTGTCCAGAAGTCCTGCTTCCGCCACTGTCATATAATTGGAAATGGCGATGGACTCTCCCGGAATCATCATCGTGGACAGTACCAGAAGAAAGAGAACCTTTTTCCCTTTAAAATGAAAATGGGAAAATGAAAAAGCCGCAAGTCCCGATAAAATCAGCTGTCCCACTGTTATCAGCGCAGATACCAGCAGGGTATTCAGCAGATACCGGAAAAGGGGCGCCATTTCAAAAGCCCGTTTGTAGTAGGAGAAATCCAGTTTTCGCGGGATGATATCCAGCGGTTTCTTAAAAATCTGGGACATGGGAAGTATGCTCAGATCCACCGCATAGAGAATCGGCGCCAGAATAAATATCACAAATACAATCTGTACAATACAAAATATCACTTTTCCAGGACGTGAATCTGGTCTCACTGATAAAACACCCCTTTTCTTTCAAACCTGAACTGCAGCACGGAGATCACCAACAGAATCAGAAAGAAGATCACCGACTGAGCACAGGCATTTCCCCACCGGTTACTGATGAAAGCGGAATCGTAGATGGAATATGCCAGCACGTGGGTGCTTCCTCCCGGTCCGCCCTGGGTCATCAGGCGGATCTGGGTAAATGTCTGGAAGGCGTTGATGGTATTGATAATCAGCAGGTAAAAAAGCGTCGGCGAAATCATCGGCAGAGTAATGTGGCACAGGGTCTGCAGATAACCGGCCCCTTCCAGCCGCGAACACTCATACAGCTCATCCGGCACTGACTGCAAGCCGGAAATCGCGTACACAAAATTCATTCCGGCTGTCAGCCAGCAGGTGGTGATCACGATCATAAGCAGCGCATTATTTGCATCTCCAATCCAGTCTACATGCCTTCCCAGCAGATGGTTCATCAGTCCCGTGGTGGGGTTGAAGATAAACAGCCAGATTAGAGATCCGCAGGCATAGGAGACGGACATGGGAAGGGCAAAAATCACCCGAATGGGATTTCCCTTTTTCCTGTCTCTCCGATCCGCCAGCAGGGCCAGCAATACACCTGTAATAATTTCCAGCGGCACAAGAATCACCGACAGCTTCACGGTGGTCACAAGATCCTTCCAGAATTGACCTGTAGAAAATAGATTTGCGAAATTTGACAATCCAGTAAATTTGACAACAATTCCCATGGAATTCACCGCTGACAAACTCATGACGATGGTCCGGATCAGCGGATAAAAGGTAAAGATTCCAAACAGCAGCAGCACCGGAAGCAGATAAAGATACGGTTCCAGGGCTTTTATCAGCTGACTGTTTCCTGCTTGCTTTTTCTGTTCCATTTTCTCCCTCCGTACATTTTTAAACCGGCAGTCCCACAGTATTCTGCGGGCTGCCTGCTCATTCTTATGGATTTTTATTCCACCGGATTTGCCATATTATAGTCAGCTATGATGGCATTTGCTTCCTCGGCAGATTTGCTGACACATTCCTCCGGGGTGATTTCTCCCATCATGGCCTGTTCCAGATACTTCTGATATACGGAACGGCATTCCACAATGCTGGCATACAACGGTCCAAATCCCATGTTTTCCGATTTGTGCAGTGCGTCCGTGATGACCTGATACTGCGGATACTGTTCAAAATTATCTTTTACCACCTGCTGATCATAGGCTTCGGTGGTGATCGGGAAATATCCGGTGCTTACGGAAAATTCTCCCTGCACCTCCGGGCTGATCATATATTTGATGAAATCCGCGATGGCCTCGTTGGCTCCTTCCCGTCCATTGTCGCAGACATAGATGGATGCGCCTCCCAGCGTCACTCCCCCGTTTTCCGAATCCGTGCTCAACGGTGGAAACTCGCATACGCCCAGTTCAAAAGAATCCCCGATGGTGTCCAGAAAAGCTTTCAGTGAACCGGAGGAGTCACAGGTAATCACTGCCTCCCCTGCACAGAAGGCCGCTTTATTGGCATCCACAGTGAATCCCACATCCGCGCCATAACCATTTTCATAGATTTCCTGCAGGGTAGATACAATATTCACCGCCATATCTCCATCGGCAAATACGGTTTTTGTTGCTCTTCCGCTCCGTCCGTTGTCATTATCCACCATGGCGTAATGTTCCTGCACCATGGGCTGCTCAAAACACCAGATGGTATTGGTCATGGCGAATCCCGCCGTGGCCAGCCCCTGCTCCGTCACCTGCTTTGAGATTTCCAGAATGTCTTCCCAGGACTGAGGTCCTTCTTCGTAGCCAATCTGGGAAAGAACCGTCTTGTTGTAATAACATACGGGAATCGAAGTATTCAGCGGCATGGAATACAGCTGATCATCGATGGTGTAATAATTGAGAATATTTTCCTCC
Source organism: Candidatus Pullilachnospira intestinigallinarum (assembly GCA_018711275.1). Lineage (GTDB taxonomy): Bacteria > Bacillota > Clostridia > Lachnospirales > Lachnospiraceae > Pullilachnospira > Pullilachnospira intestinigallinarum. The sequence goes on along the minus strand of DVIN01000011.1, from coordinate 14,506 downwards.
AGGTGAGAAGTATCAATATCATATTCGTCAATCAGCTCCTGCATGGGAATAATAAATCCGCTGTCGATCATGGCACGGGTTCCCGCCTCGTAAATCTGCACGATATCTGGTCCTTCCTGTGTACGAACCGCTGTTTTCAGCTTATTCAGGGTTTCTTCGTAGCTCCCCTGATACTGCGCTTCCACGAACACCTTATCCTGAGAATTGTTGTAGTCGTCAATAACCTTCTGCAGCGCTTCTCCCGGGGAGCCATTGAGACCATACCAGAATGTCAGGTGCTGTGTCTCCCGGCTTTCACCATCCTCCGCGGCAGTATCCGTCTGGTCTGTACCGGACTCCGGCTCCGCCGCATTTGTCTCTGCCGTCTCCCCCTGTTCTGTACCTCCCTGGCCGGCACTTGCCTGACCTGCGGAAGCTCCGCATCCCGTCATGCCTGCCAGAAGCATCACTGCCGATAATAAAAGCGCAATCTGTTTTTTCTTCATAAACTTTTCTCCTCTGAAACTCTCATTTTCCGGGTTGCCCGAAGCAGGAATATCAGAATAACAACATTTCTGTCCTCCGTGCTTCATGAGTTCATTCTAACCTCCGGTGGATTATCCATCTATGGCAAATTTGCATTCTTTATTAGACAAATTTGCACTCCCGCAAAATTTTTATTTTCATACAACAACGGCGGACAAACGATACGATCCTCCCTGCGGCGCAGGTTCCTTCACAGAGAACGCCGGTGCAGGCAACAAAAAAACTGCCACATTTCTGTGACAGTAATACCCCTCCTGTTCCGGTGCACCGGGGCATCTATCCCGCATATCTCAGACTGTACTTTTCCAGCAGTTTCAGGCTTTGTTCAGCCGTATAAAATCGTTCTTTGGAATAAATATTATGGTGCATTTTTGTTTCATCACCCACCAGAGAACGTACTTTTTCACTGTATTCCCGCGGCGTCATCCCCGTCTTCCGGAGGAACGTATTGGAGAAATACCGGTAATCTGAGAATCCGGATTCCATGCAGATATCCATCATATTATACTTTGTTGTCATAATTAGGCTGCAGGCCGCATTGAACCGCACATAATTGACATATTCCTGAAAACTCATGTTTGTTTCTTTTTTCATAAAATGGGAGACACTGCTGAGAGACAGACCCTCCATTTCGGCAAAATCATTTAAGCGTATTTTTTTCATATAGTTCTGATCCACAAACCGGAACAATCTCTGCAGCCTCGCATTTTTCAATTTACTCTCATTTTGCTTTTCATCCGTAATAGTATGATGGGATATCCCCGTCAGCATCAGATACACCAGTTCCTGCAGCCTGCTCCTGCAATAAAGGGCAAAATATGGAGCTTCCCCAATGTATTGGCCTGCCACTTCCAGCAACAATTTTTCCACCTGTACTTTCTGATTTTTTGTCAGGCTGTTCAGTCCCAGTTCGCTGAAAAAAATATTTCTGATATCCGGCACCTCATTTTCCAGCAGATCCGGTGCAATCTGAAAAGTAAGAATTGTACAGGATTCTTCTGCTTTTTTCATCTCATGGGGCTGATTCGTATTTAAAAAGACCATTTCCCCTTCCTTGATCAGAAATGATTTCTGCTCACTTTTTACATGCAGATTTCCGTTTACCGCCCAGACCAGCTCAAAGTCCTTATGAAAATGCGGTGTCCTGTATTCCAAAGTATTAAAAAAAAGCCGCAGGCCCTCCATTTTTCGCCTCTGTATGATATTTACTGTACTCATTTTGCCTCGTCTCTCCCTGTTCTCATACCCGACCTTCTTTTTCTACGTTTTCAGTATAAAAGTTATTATTTGAGAGAACCAGTTTCTTTGGGTTAAATTCCATGAAATTTGTGTAAAATTTCTTTTTTTATGTTAAATTCCCGTTATCGCACCCATCGGAGATATGGCAGAAAACAGGCGCAGCCCGCCCCGGACTGCGCCCTTTCATCACCCTGTCATTCCTGTATAATTTTCACCAGCACCCGATTCTCCAGATCGGACCCTTCATTAAACTGCAGATAACTGTTTTCCAGCTCATCCTCCGGAATGGCGAACCACAGATGGGCGGTTCTTGTCTCTCCGGCATCCAACGTCATATTGTAAAAATGCGTACCTCTTACATAGGCAGAGGAATCGAAATAGTACGCAAAGTTATCGACCTGAATATCGTATCTGCTGCCTCCCCGGGATTCCCCGGTCTCCTCATAGCCCGGAATACTTTCGTCCAGAACAAAGGAACCGTCCTGTCCGGCCGTATATCTGGTCCACTGGGGCTGCAGGTTCACATCGTCCAGGTTCTCATCCCCACTGTTGGTCACCTCCACCGTGACTTCCACGTTTTTCACATTCACGGTGTCAAGAACTCTCTCCACCAGTTTTTTGTCCTTCCATTCACTGACCGTGCGCTGGTAGGGTTTCAGGGTGGTTCCGTCCAGATGCTCCATGACAGACGCGTAATCGCCGGTGGTCTCTTCTGTCAGTTTGTCCACGTCCACCGTATCGGTCACCCGGATATCCGTCACCTTCAGATGCACACTGTCGCCGAATCCGTAACCGTCCGCAAAGGATTCATTGAGTTTCTTCACCTGGCCGGCAGGGATGGCTTCCACATATGTCTCACCGGCCTCCTCTTCTCCGTCCGCGCTTCCCAGGAAGGATCCGCCGTCTTCCCCGGCATCATACTGATACGCGGTCACCGTTTCGCTGCTGTCCGTAAGCTCCGTATAAGTGAGATTTTCACAGACCTTCAGAAGTTCTTCCCTGGAAATCTCCTGTGAGGCGTCCACGATAATCACATGGCCGCTGTCACCGTAATACAGATCCATCCGGTACGGGTAGTCGTACCCCTCCCGGTGAATCAGCACGCCCTGGGCGTCCCCCACCTGAATCGTCTCCACATCGCTGACGTCATTTAAAATGTATTCCACCGTCTCGTTCCAGTCGGCACACCAGCCGCCGTCCGTGATGGAAAGGCCGGTGCCGCCAAAGACGCCATGAAGGCTGTATTTCCCCTCTTCCCACTCCTGATAGCCTTCCGGAAGATAGTTGGCGGTGATTTTGATGGGAAGGATCTGTCCCTCTCCGTCCTTTTCCACACGAACCTTCACCTGGTCCGTCCCTTCCGTTTCCGTCACATCAACCCGGAACATATTGACGGCGGCATATACCCCTGCCGTGGCCGTCAGCGTCAGGGCCAGGGCTGCCGCTGCCACCGCAGCGCCTCTCTTTGCGCCCCGCCCCGGATGTTTTTCCAGAGACCGGAGGAGCTTCTCCTTCTCCAGCTCATACTTCTGTGAAAACAGATGCTCCCCCTCCGCGCAGTCAAACCATTCGGTTTCCCTGAGCCGTCCGATATGCTTCAGAAAATACGCAGTTGTCTTTTTTTTCATAGCTCTCAACCTCCTCCAGTTTGCTTTCCACCAGCTTTTTTGCCCGTTCCAGGCGTTTGGAAGCCGCATCCTCACTGATATCCAGAATCTGCGCCGTCTCCCGGTTGGTAAATCCGTAATAGCACCGCAGCCGGATCACCTCCAGGGCCTCCCGGGGCAGCTGCCGGAATATCTTCTCCAGCAGTTCTCTGTCCTCCACGCTTTTCACCGGAAATTCCACCATCGTATTTTCCTGCTCCAGGCTTTCCTCCGCCGTCATCCTCTCACTTTCTCTGTGATTTTTCCGGTATTGATCGATGGCCGTGCTTCTCAGAATCTGCATCACCAGACGTTTCGTCTTCTCATCGTCCGCAGCCGTAATCTGGGGCAGATACTTCACCAGCTTCACGAAAGTATCCTGCACCGCATCCTCCGCCTGCTGTACCTGGCCCAGGATGCCAAAGGCCGCTGCATACAGCTTCTGTTCATAAAGGGTATAAATCTGTTCCATCAGCTCCCGCTGACGGATGCCTGTTTTTGCTCTCTTCTTCCCCAGCCGCAACCTTTGCCTCCTCCTTCCTCTTTTTTGTAGGGACCCGTGCCCCTGCAGGATTCTCCCGGGAAAATTCTGCGTTGTATTGAGCGCTCTCACTTAATATAACGAATGACCGAAGGAATTCCTGACCGGATTTTCAAAATATCACTGAAAATTCATCCCTTCTTTATTGCTGTGCTATTTTCCAGATAATCAGTATAGGCAACAAGGTGATGAAAGGCAATCTCGGAAAGCAAAAAAATCCGGAGTAGAGAGACCCGCCCGGTCATCCTCTACTCCGGCTATGTTCTGTTTTTCTTATCCTTCCTCCCGAAGATCCGTCTCCCTGATAATCTTCCGGATGGGCAGCACCGCCGCCGGCGTCACCGACAGTTCGTCGATACCCATTTTCAGGAATGTCTTCGTCAGTGTGGTGTCCGCGCCCAGCTCGCCGCAGATTCCCACCCAGCAGCCGCCCTTGTGGCCGTTCTCGATGACCATCTGGATGGCACGCAGCACGGCGGGGTGATGGGCGTCGTAGATGGAATCCAGTTTGGCGTTCTGCCGGTCGATGGCCAGGGTGTACTGGGTCAGGTCGTTGGTTCCGATACTGAAGAAATCCACTTCCTTCGCCAGCAGATCGCTGATCAGTACGGCGGCAGGCGTCTCAATCATGATTCCCTGCTCAATTTCTCCCATGGGAATGCCCTTTTCGGCCAGTTCGCCGCGTACCTCTTCCACGATGGCCTTGATCTGACGCACCTCCTTCACGGAGATGATCATGGGGTACATCACGGAAAGATTTCCGTAGGCGCTGGCCCGCAGAAGCGCCCGCAGCTGGGTCTTGAAGATTTCCGTCCGGTCCAGGCAGATCCGGATGGCCCGGTAGCCCATGGCCGGATTTTCTTCCTGATCCATCCGGAAGTAATCCACCTGCTTGTCCGCCCCGATGTCCAAGGTGCGGATGATCACTTTCTTCCCTGCCATGGTCTCCGCCACGGTTTTGTAGGCCTGGAACTGCTCCTCCTCTGTGGGATAGTCGCTTTTTTCCAGATACAGGAACTCACTGCGGAACAGGCCGATGCCGTCGGCGTCATTGGCCAGCACTTTGGCGGTATCGCCCACACTGCCGATGTTGGCATACAGTTTGATGTGTTTTCCGTCCAGGGTCACATCTTCTTTGTTTTTCAGCTGTTGCAGAAGCTCTCTCTGCCGCAGCTCCTCCTGCTGTTTCTCCCGGTACGCCTTCAGGGTGTCCGCGTCCGGATTCAGGATCAATTCTCCGGCGATGCCGTCGATGACGGCCATGAGCCCGTCCATTTCCGGGCCCACATGGATCCCGATCAGGGCCGGGATATTCATGGTTCTGGCCAGAATCGCCGTATGGGAGTTGGCGCTTCCCAGCTCTGTCACAAAGCCCAGCAGTTTGGATTTATCCATCTGCACCGTCTCACTGGGAGCCAGATCTTTGGCGGCCAGGATCACCGGCTCCTCACCCAGATCCTTTCCGTCCCGGCGGCCATGGAGGATGCCCACCACCCGCTCGGCGATGTCCTTCACATCGGCGGAACGGGCCTGCATATATTCATCGTCCATCTCCGAAAACATCCGGGAAAAATTGTCGCCGGTGGCGGCCACCGCGTACTCCGCATTGATCTTCTGGGATTCGATGATGTTTTTCACGGAATCGTTGAAGTCGTCGTCCTCCAGCATCATGGCATGCACCTCGAAAATGGCCGCATTGACCTCGCCCACTTCCTTCAGCGCCTTCTCATACAGTGCCTGAAGCTGTTCGATGGCGGTTTCCCTGGCTTTCTCATAGCGTGCCAGCTCCGCCTCCGGATCGGTGATGCTCCTGCGCTGTACCACCTGCTCCTCCTTGGAATAGAATAAAATTTTTCCGATGGCAATCCCTTTCAAAATGGATTTTCCCGTATACCTCTCCATAAAACTCTTCCTCCCTGTCCGGTGTATAGATGCTGGCGACGCGCCGAAACGGCGCACAAATCATCAGAAGTTTGCTTTGAAAAACTCTTCCAGCTGAGCGATTGCCGCGTCCTCATCCGGTCCGTCTGCGGATACGGTCACTTCCATTCCCTTTTTGATGCCCATTCCCATCACTGCCAGCAGCTTTCCTGCGTCGGCGGATTTGCCATTGCCCTCGATGGTGATTTTGGACTGAAATTTTTTCACCTCTTTTACCATCACGCCTGCCGGTCTTGCATGGATTCCCAGTTCGTCCTGAATTGTGTACTGAAATGCTTTCATTTTTTATCTCCTTTTCTTCTTTTTTATTTGATGGCACGCGCCTGTACGCGCGGCTTCATCTGCATGAATACGCTGCGTTTCCGCCTTTCGTCTTTTCCGGTTTATCCCTTCCGGTAAAGCACCATACATTCATAGGGTCGCAGCCGGATGCTGCCGCCGTCCCGCTGCTGCTGCGGGTAATTTCCCAGGATGCAGGAATACTCCGCTACATCCTCCCCGGCCTGCCAGGTCAGCTCTTTTCCGTAGAAATTGCACACCACCAGCAGTTTTTCCTGCTGCCAGTTTCGTTTGTAAGCCATCACCGAAGGATGGTGGATATCCAGCGGCTCCAGATCTCCGTAAGCGATCACATCGTACGTTTTTCGCAGTTCAATCAGCCTCCGGTAATAATGGAAGATGGAGTCTTCATCCGCCAGCTCGGCTTCGGCATTGATTCTGTCATGATTTTCGTTTACCTGAATCCAGGGCGTTCCCCCGGTAAATCCGGCTTCGGGCCCGTCTGTCCACTGCATGGGCGTCCGGCTGTTGTCTCTGGAGTGGATCTGCAGAATCTGGTAGGCGTTCTCCTCCGTCAGCCCTTTCTCCTGAAGAATCCGGAAATGGTTCAGGCTCTCCACATCCCGGTACTGATCGATGGAGGTGAAGTGGGCGTTGGTCATTCCCAGCTCCTCGCCCTGGTAAATATAGGGGGTTCCTCTCAGACAGTGTATCACAGTTGCCAGCATTTTTGCCGACTCTTTCCAGTATTTTCCCTCATTTCCAAACCGGGACACCACCCGGGGCTGGTCGTGATTGCACCAGAACACCGCATTCCAGGCTCTGTGATTGGCCATCTCGGTCTGCCAGGTATACAGAATATTTTTCAGTTTCTGAAAATCAAAGGGAACCATCACCCACTTCTCATTTCCCATGAAATCTACTTTCAGGTGATGGAAGCTGAAAACCATGGAAAGCTCGTGGGAATCTTCTCCCGCATACCCGAAGCAGTTCTCCAGCGTGGTGCTGGACATCTCTCCCACGGTAATGATCTCGCTGTCCGTGCCAAAGGTGGCCTCGTTCAGTTCCCGCAGATACTCATGTACCCGGGGGCCGTCGGTGTAAAACCGCCGTCCGTCCCCCTCAAAGTCATCCTCAAAACTTGCCTTGCTGATCAGGTTTACCACATCGAAGCGGAATCCCTTCACGCCTTTATCCATCCAGAACCGCAGTACCTTCTGTACTTCGGCGCGGACTCTGGGATTTTCCCAGTTGAGATCCGGCTGGGAGACGTCAAACAGATGGAGGTAATACTCATCGAACGCTTCCACATACTCCCAGGCGCTCCCTCCGAACTTGCTCTCCCAGTTGGTGGGCGGAATTCCCGGCCCCTTTCCCTTTCGGAAAATGTAAAAATCTTTGTATTCCGGATCCCCCGCCAGTGCTTTCCGAAACCACTGATTGCGGTCGGAGGTGTGATTGAACACCATGTCCAGCATCAGGCGGATCCCCCGCCGGTCAGCTTCCCGGGACAGTTCCTCAAAATCCTCCATGGTTCCGTAGCGGGGATCGATGTTGTAATAATCCTCCACATCGTAGCCGTTGTCCTTCTGGGGCGACACAAAAAACGGCGTCATCCAGATATAGTCTGCTCCCAGACTGCGGATATAATCCAGCTTCCGGGTGATTCCCTTCAGATCACCCAGTCCGTCTCCGTTACTGTCATAGAAGGATTTCGGATAAATCTGATACACAACACTCTTTTTAAAATCTGCCATACCGTATTTCCTCCTGTTTCCGTCTCTACTGATAAGTCACCACCACGGTTTTTCCGGCCTGGCATTCCATACCGGTGTGATACTGAATATCTCCCGCTTCTCCCTCTTCCGTCACCACGAATACCGTGGTGCAGGGATGGTTCGCCGCGGCGATCTTTTCTCTGTCAAAGCGGATCAGCGGCTGTCCTGCGCGGACCTGATCCCCTTCCTTCACAAAGAGCTCAAAGCCGTCTCCGTTCATATCCACGGTGTCGATTCCCACATGGATCAGCAGCTCCATTCCGTTGGGAAGCGCCAGACCGCAGGCGTGACGGGAATCCTCCATCACCACGGTCACCGTGGCATCCGCGGGAGCTACCACCACATTGTCCTCCGGCTCGATGGCCAGCCCGTCGCCCATCACATGCTGGGAAAATACGTCATCCGGCACATCATCCAGCGGAATCACTTTTCCGTTCAGGAAAGCTTTCAGTTCGCCTGACGCGCTTTCGGCCGCATCATCGCTCTTTTCTTCCTGAGCTGCAGGATTTTCCGGCTGGCTTTCGCCGTTCACCCCAGACTCCGCTTTCTCCGGCTGCGCCGGGGCCGCGTCCTCTGCCGTCTCCAGTCCTTTTTCCTTTGCGGACAGCTTTCTGCTTCCCACCATCAGCGTCAGCAGAAACGGCACCACGATGGCCACTGCCATGGCTGCCAGAAATGGCAGATAAAAATCGGATTTGATGGACAGGATACCCGGCAGGCCGCCCACGCCGATGCTGAGAGCCTGCACGCCGAATCCCACGGAAATCATGGCCGCGATGGCTGAGCCGATCATGCCGCACACCAGCGGAAAGCCGTATTTCATATTGACGCCGAACAGTGCCGGTTCCGTAACGCCCAGATAGCAGGAAATACACGCCGGCACGTTGATCTGCTGCGCCCGCTCGTTCTTTTTCTGCAGCAGGGTCATGGCCAGCACGCTGGATCCCTGAGAGATGTTGGACAGGGCGATCATGGGCCACAGGATCGTATAGTCATAGGTATTGATCAGCTGGGTGTCGATGGCGTTGGTCATATGGTGCAGACCCGTCATGACGATGGGCGCGTACAGCAGGCCGAACAGACCCGCAAACAGCCAGCCGAAGGGGGACATCAGGCCTCCGTAGACCACATTGGCGATGGCGTCGCCGATTCTCCAGCCGATGGGACCCACCACCGTATGTGCCAGAACCACCGCCGGAACCAGGGAGCAGAAGGGCACCACGATCATGCTGATCACTTCCGGGCAATGCTTCTTAAAGAATTTTTCCAGGTATACCAGAATAAATCCGGCCATCATGGCCGCGATCACCTGGCCCTGGTATCCGATCATCTGTACTTTCGCAAATCCGAAATCCCACACGGGAATGTCGGCCGCCGGCGTATCTGCCACGCTGAATCCGTTGAGCAGCTGGGGAGAAACCAGCGTCAGTCCCAGAATAATACCCAGAATCTGCGTTGTCCCCATCTTTTTGGTGATGGACCAGACAATACCCACCGGCAGCATATGGAACACCGCCTCGCCGATCAGCCACAGGAAATCATACAGGCCGGCCCAGAACTGGGAGATGTCCGCCAGCGTCTTTGTGTGGCCGTCAAAGAAGTAAATCCCGCCGATCACGTTCCGGAAGCCAAGAATCAGACCTCCGCAGATCAGCGCCGGAATCAGGGGAGCGAAAATCTCGCCCAACGCTCCCATAATCTTCTGCAGAGGATTCTGATTGGTTTTGGCCGCCGCCTTCACCGCGTCCTTGCTGACGCCCTCGATCCCCGCATATGCGGTAAACTCATTGTAAAACACGGACACATCGTTGCCGATGATCACCTGAAACTGCCCCGCCTGGGTAAAGGTGCCCTTCACGCAGGCAATTTCCTCGATGGCCTTCTCATCGGCCTTTTTGGGATCAATCAGGACGAATCGCATCCGCGTCATACAGTGCGATACGGCCTGAATGTTCTCTTTGCCGCCCACATAGGTGAGCAGTTCCCTCACCTCATTCCCATACTTTCCCATCCTTTTTCTCCTCTCTGCTCCATCCGGTCCCCATGGCTGTAAAAGAATCGTTTCCGGCTTCTCCCCGCTTAAACCGCAGTGCCATAACGGGATTCTTTCGGATTTCCAAAACTTGTTTGAACAAGCATAAAATAACACACTTGTTTAAACATGTCAATATCTGTTTCTTGACTTTTCTCATTTTTTCTATATAATAATCCATGTAAAAATGTTTAAACAAGCAGGCGCCGGGAGATGCGGTTGCGCCCGCCTTCGGAAGCCTGTTTTTTCATAGATCCCGGGGAGGTGCCTGTATGCCGAAAAGCAAATACGAATCCATTTACAAAGATCTGAAGCAGAAGATCGAGGCCGAAGAATTTTCCTATCAGGAACTGCTCCCTTCCGAGCATACCCTGGTACAGACCTATCACTGCTCCCGCAATACTGTCCGGCGGGCCATTGCCAATCTGGTCACCGATGGCTATGTGCAGACGATTCAGGGAAAAGGCGTCCGCAATATTTTCCGGCCGGTGGAACAGACTTCCTACACCATCGGCAGCATCGAATCCTTTAAGGAATCCTCCATCCGCAACCGTCAGAACGGCCGCACGGAGGTACTCTGCTTTATGGAAATTACAGCTGACGATAAAATAGCCGGGAAAACCGGATTTGCCGCCGGGACAGAATTGTATTATATTCAGCGTCTTCACTATCTGGATGAAAAGCCGCTGATTATCAATCACAACTATTTTCTCAAAAGCGCAGTCTGCGGTCTGACGCCGGAGATTGCCTCCGGATCCATTTACGACTATTTAGAACATACCCTTCATATGACGATTGTAAACAGTAAAAGAGTGGTAACAGTGGAAAAAATTACGCAGATTGATGAGAAATACCTGCACATGGACGTGAGAGATTATAACTGCATGGCGGTGATCAGCAGTCAGACGTACAACAGCGACGGGGTGATGTTTGAGTTCACCCAGTCCCGCCACCGTCCCGATTATTTCCGTTTTCAGGACAACGCGGTGCGCCGTCCTCTGTAGCTTTCGTTTCCCGTGTTCTGCTCCCGCCTCCGATGAAATTCATCTCCATTTTCAGGCTCCGGCATCTGCGCCGGTACTCTCCCGGTGTAATTCCGGTGGTTTTCCGGAAGGTCTCCGCATAATAGCTGGCCCCGGAGAACCCGCAGTTCATCGCCACTTCCGTAATGGCCGACTGGGAATCCAGCATCTCCATGCTCTTTCGGATCCGGTATTCCATCAGATAAGTCACCGGAGATTTGTGCAGATACTCCTGGAATACTTTGCAGCAGCTGCTTTTGCACATCTTCCCTTCCCGGGCAATCTCTGCCAGAGTAATCTTTTCCCCGTAATTTTTCTGGATAAATTCCATCATCTGATATAACCCGGGAAGCCTGTGATCCTGTTCCCTTTCGTCTGCTCCGGATATCTTCATCTGACGGCATAAAAGCCTCCAGACATTCAGGAAAATACCGGCCAGTTCCAGCTCCAGTTCCTCCGCCCGCTGCTCACACAGCGTCCGGGCCCGGCACAGAAGCTCCATCATTTCCTTCTGTTCAGGAATGTCCGGCTGCAGAAAAAGACAGTCTCTGTTTTCCTTCCCGGTTACCGGAAGCACATATTTTCTTTTCACCTCTTCGGTTACCCCGATCAGAGACGGGTGAAACCGCACGCAGACAAATTCTCCTCCCTTCCCGTCGGCGGAAAATCCGTAATGAATCTGCCGGGCATTGATAAACATCCCCTGATCTTTCTCCAGGCGGTAGCTGGTTCCGTCTACCCAGTAAGTCATCTCTCCTTTCGTCATCACAACAAATTCCACATCTTCATGCCAGTGGCCGATGCCTGACATGTTGGGATAGTCGGACAGACATTCCCTGGCTACATAAGCCGGGAAATCCCCGAAATGATAAAATACTTCTTCTCTGTTTTTCTCCATAACGCCTGTTCCTCCATATTTCCCGGCGGCCGCGGTATCCTGTCCCCCAAAATATTCCCCCGGTCTCCGGGAATCCATCGACTCTCTACGATTGTTATAATTAATTATACAAAAATGATATATTATTCTTTAACAGTGCAATATAATTATACCTACATGCGGTGAAGGTTACAACCTTCACCGAAAAAAAGCTGCATGGAATTCCCGTTTTCGTGAAATACAACCGGAGGGAAAAGAGATGGCAGCCGCATCAACATTCTTTTACAGGAGGTTTCTGTTATGACCAACAAAGAGAGAAGAGACCGTGAAATGGTCTATATTTCCGATGATTCCGTAATGGAGGAGCAGAAAGTCAGCCGCCGTATTCTGCATCAGCTGAACACCTGCGCTCCGGACGATTTCGATAAGATCTCCGGGCTGGTAAAAGAGCTGTTCGGAAAATCCGACGGGGCTTTCGTCAACCCGCCCTTTTACTGTGACTACGGTTCCCACATCGAGGTTGGCAAAGGATTTTTCGCCAACTACAACTGCACAATCCTGGATGTTGCAAAGGTCACCATCGGAGACAACTGCCAGTTTGCTCCCAACGTATCCATCTACACTGCCGGACATCCGGTACATCCGGAGACCCGGAACACCATGTATGAATACGGCATCAGCGTCACCATCGGCAACAATGTATGGATAGGCGGTAACACCGTGATTCTTCCCGGCGTACAGATCGGGGACAATGTGGTAATCGGAGCCGGCAGCGTTGTCACCAGAGATATTCCGGCCAACACCATCGCCGCCGGGAACCCCTGCCGTGTTCTCCGGGAAATTACGGAAGCTGACCGCCGCACCTACTACCGGGGCCGCCAGATCGACGATGAGGCCTGGGAACATATCCAGTCCATGACAAAAAAATAATCGAAAACATATCCGGTCATTATAGGGATCCTTTCCTGGGATCCCTTTTTGAACACTATAAATGAAGGAGGGTACTATTTATGAATCGTGTAGTGGAAGAAAGAACCAAACGGACCGAATGGTATAACAATGCCCGTTTTGGGATGTTTATTCACTGGGGGCTGTATGCGATCCCCGCCAGAGGCGAATGGGTCCGCAGTGTGGAAGAGATTCCCAAAGAGGCGTATGATCCGCTGATTCGGGAATTTTCCGTTGAAAATTATGATCCCCGAACCTGGGCAAAGCTGGCGAAGGAGGCCGGCATGAAATATGCGGTGCTGACCGCCAAACACCATGACGGATTCTGTCTGTTTGACACACAGCTCACCGATTTCAAATCCACAAACGCTCCCTGTCACCGGGATCTGGTGCGGGAATTTCTGGATGCCTTCCGGGCGGAGGGCATCCGGGTGGGCCTGTACTATTCTGTTATCGACTGGCATCATCCCGATTTCCCCCATTACGGAGATCGGAATCATCCCATGAGAAATCGGCCTGAGTATTCCAACGAAAACCGGAATTTTGACCGGTATCTGGAATATATGTTTGCTCAGATCCGGGAACTGCTGACCAACTATGGGAAACTGGACCTGATGTGGTTTGATTTTTCCTACGACAATATGAGAAATGAGACCTGGAAAGCGGATAAACTGATCGAGATGGTCCGCTCCCTTCAGCCGCATCTGATCATCGACAACCGGCTGGAAGGCAGCGGAGAGGACTCCGGCTCCATCCTGACCCGCAATCCCACCCCCTGGTCCGGCGATTTTGCCTCTCCGGAACAGATGATCCCGCCCGCCGGCATCCGCGATGAGGACGGAAATCCCGTGCCCTGGGAATCCTGCGTCACCCTGAACAATCACTGGGGCTATGCGGCCCATGACCATCACTACAAATCTGCCAGAATGGTGATCCGCATGCTGGTGGAATGTGTCAGCAAGGGCGGCAATCTTCTTCTGAATGTGGGGCCAAATGCCAAAGGGGAGATCCCCGAGGAGTCCGTCCGGATTCTCCGGGAGGTGGGCGTCTGGATGAGGAAAAATTCCCGAAGTATTTACCATTGCGGTTATGCCGGCCTTCCTAAACCGGAATGGGGTCGCTTTACCAGAAATGGAAATCTGTTGTACGCTCATGTGATGGAGGAACAGGCAGGCGCCATCTGTCTGGAAAATCTGGCGGGAAAAATTGAAAAAATGCGGCTCGTCAGCGACAATTCCGAAATCAAAGAAAGTTTTCTCTGGAATTTGAAGGAATATGGACAGCATGCCTTTTTCTTTTTCGATTCCAGCGCATCCGACTGCTATCCGCTGCCGGATGAAATCGATACGGTGGTGGAAATCACACTGAAAGAGAGGACCGACACTCCTTAACCAACGTCCGCAAAATTTATATTGTATATCAGAAAAACCCCGGAAACCTTACGGTTCCGGGGCATCTTACGCTTGAACACAAATTTATCTTACGATAACAACCGAAATGATCTATCTGATAATCAGTGATTACTCGATGATAGAAGCAACACGGCCTGATCCTACAGTACGTCCGCCCTCACGGATAGCGAAGGTAAGACCCTGCTCCATAGCGATGGGATGGATCAGCTCGATAGTCATCTCTACGTTGTCACCAGGCATGCACATCTCGGTGCCTTCCGGCAGAG
>DVIN01000010.1 GCA_018711275.1 Candidatus Pullilachnospira intestinigallinarum | reverse complement strand
AAGATTTTTCAAGGCATAGTACCCGCTATGTCCAATGTTTATGTCCATTTCTCGCAAATTTCTTTTCCTGCACGATATTCAGTTGTCAAGTTTCGGTTGAAATCTCATTCATTGAGATTCCGAGAAGTTATTACAATATTACAAAAATATTATATATATTTCAACATATATATCTTTATATATATTAATGAACTCTACTAATATTAAGAAAAAACTATTACTTCTGTGAAAAGTAATAGCCGATATAATGGATCCTGCTCGCAAAGATTATTATATTTAAGGAAGCTGCATGGATAAAAGAAAACTCCATGCAAATGGACGATGGCTTGTTTCCACTTGCACAGAGTTTTCAGGGCAGTTTCTTGTATTTAAAAATTTTATATCATACCGGTGCTTTTTTATATAGACAATTTCTTTATTTTTTGTGTGGGAAAATGAGGGTTTTGTGATGAATGAAAATGGAAACCGTGAAATATAAACACTTTACTTGACAACCTCATAAACTGTAACAAAAGTGGCAATCTGCGGCAGCAATTTCCGTTTTAACCGCTTTATTCTGCCTCTGGAACGGTTACTCCTCCACTTTCTTCCGTTTTAACCGTCCTGTTGCACCTTCCGGTACGGTTACTCAACCATTTTCTTTTGTTTTAACCGTCCCGTTGCGCCTTCCAAAACGGTTACACATCCATTTTCTCTTGTTTTAACCGTCAAGTTACGCCTTCCGGAACGGTTACTCCACCACTTTCTTCTATTTTAACCGTCCCGTTGCGCCTTCTGGAACGGTTACTCCACCACTTTCTTCTATTTTAACCTTCCTGTTGCACCTTCCGGTACGGTTACTCCACCATTTTCTTTCAACCTAACCGTCCAGTTCAACTTTCCAGAGCGGCTTCTTGTCTACTATTCCACTTTTTTATCGATTATTAATAGCCGTCACCAGCGCGTCAATGGACGCTTTAATGATATCCGTATCTACGCCGGCGCCCCACGCCAGAGAGCCGTCCGGTTTCCGGATACCCACATAGGCGATGGCCCGGGAGCTGGAGCTCTGTTCCAGAGCGTGCTCCTCGTAGGTTACCAGATCGTATTTCAGATCGTAAGCTTTCTTCAGCGCGTTGCTGACTGCGTTCAGGCGGCCGTTTCCGATGGCTTCCGTAGTAATGGTTCTGCCGTAGCAGGAAGAAGTCACGCTGGCAGTGATATGACCGTTCTGTTTGAAGTGTACCTTCTCCACACTGTAAGGTGTCTTCACGTTCTCGAAGGTCTCCTTGAACAGATCGAAGATCTCTTCCGGATGCAGTTCCTTGTGGGTGTGATCGGATACTGCTTTGGCCGCATACCCCATAGCCTCCCGCATCTTGGCAGGCAGGCGAAGACCGAACTTGGTCTCCAGAATGTATCCCACACCGCCCTTTCCGGACTGGCTGTTGATTCGAATCACATCCGCATCGTAATTTCTTCCCACATCTTTGGGATCAATGGGAAGATACGGTACCGTCCAGTGATCGGGATCCTTCTCCTCAATCCACTTCATGCCCTTGGCAATGGCATCCTGGTGAGAACCGGAGAATGCGGCAAATACCAGCGCGCCGCTGTAGGGACTTCTCTCATCCACTTTCATACCGGTGTACTGCTCGTATTTCTCGCAGATCGTGGGCATATCGGACAGATCCAGCTTCGGATCCACGCCCTGGGAATACATATTCATGGCAAGGGTGATAATATCCACGTTTCCGGTACGCTCACCATTTCCGAAAAGCGTTCCCTCGATGCGGTCCGCGCCGGCCAGCAGTCCCATCTCGGAATCTGCCACGCCGCAGCCTCTGTCGTTGTGAGGATGCAGGGATACAATCACATTGTCCCGGTATTTCATGTTCTTGCACATATATTCCACCTGGCTGGCGTACACATGGGGCATGGAATGTTCCACGGTCACCGGCAGGTTGATGATGGCTTTCTTTTCCGGAGTGGGCTGCCATACGTCCAGCACTGCGTTGCAGACTTCCAGCGCGTACTCCGGCTCTGTTCCGGTGAAGCTTTCGGGGCTGTACTCGAAAAGGAAGTTGCCCTCCGTCTCATCCGCCAGTTTTTTCAGCAGAGCGGCGCCGTCCACGGCGATTTCCTTGATCTCCTCTTTGGATTTGCGGAATACCTGCTGTCTCTGCGCGTAGGATGTGGAATTATACACATGGATGATGGCTTTCGGGGCCCCTTTGACCGCTTCGAAGGTCTTGCGGATAATATGTTCTCTGGCCTGAGTCAGCACCTGAATGGTCACATCATCCGGAATCAGATTCCGTTCAATCAGCGCCCGCACAAAATCATACTCTGTCTCAGAGGCCGCGGGAAATCCCACTTCGATTTCTTTAAATCCGATCTTTACCAGAAGTTTGAAAAACTCGATCTTCTGCTCCAGGCTCATGGGAATCACCAGGGCCTGATTACCATCCCGCAGATCCACGCTGCACCAGATGGGAGCTTTGTCCACATACTCTTTTTTCGCCCAGTCCATGCAGGGTGTGGGGGGCATGAAATACTGTCTCACATACTTCTTGTAATTCATCATTTTAAACATCCTCCTTGTCATTTCTGAAATCAGGCGGGCCGCAGGCAGTTGGTCCCTCCGGATAGTCCGGGAACTTACACGGTGAAGGGCGGCCGCTTTGGCTGCCTTGCTTCACGAAAAAAGGTCCTCCGTCTCTTACTCTATGCAAGAGACGAAGGACCTGATAAATCCTGCGCGGTACCACTCCTGTTCACGGATCTTCTCCGTGCGCTCATTGGATACGGACCTTCCGGCCTTATATCCTCCTCTTTGATAACGGTGAGGTCTCCGTCTGCGCCTACTGGGAAACGCTTCCTTTCAGGCAGATGCTCCGAGGGCAGTTCCGAACCTTCTCTCTGCCGCTTTCCACCAGCCAGCGGCTCTCTGGAATCGATCCGACCCGTACTATTCCTCATCAACGCGTTCACAATTTAAATTCGTTGATCTGCTAAATACGATATCACGGATTTTCTGTATTGTCAATCATTTTCATCAAAATCTTTTCCGGTGTGATGGGCAGCTCCCGCATCCAGCAGCCACAGGCGTTGTACACGGCATGGGCGATAGCCGGGCAGGGCGTGTTGATAACCACCTCTCCGATGGATTTGGCGCCGAAAGGACCGGTCTGCTCATAGCTGCTCTCAAAATCCACCGTGATCTTTCCCACATCCATCCGGTTGGGGATCTTGTACTGCATAAAAGAATTTTCCCGTACTTTGCCGGCCGGGGTATACTGCACATCCTCAAAAAGCGCCATACCGATTCCCTGTCCGATGCCTCCCTCTGTCTGCACCCGGGCCAGATTGGAATTGATGGGTGTTCCGCAGTCCACTACTCCCACATAATTGATTACCTGGACAGAACCCGTCTCTTTATCCAGCTCAATCTCTGCCATTCCCACCATATAAGGCGGCGGTGAAACCGGCGAAGAATGGGTAACCGTCACTTCCAGCGCTCCGTTAAAGCCAAGCTGGGACTTCCATCCGATCTCGGCCAGCGTCACCTGGCTGCCGTCCGCGGGATTTTTCACCACACTGCCGTCAAATTCCGCCTGATCAGCCGGGCAGCTCAGCATGGCAGCGCCGGTTTCCGTGATTTTCTTGCGCATCTGTTCACAGGCCTGCTCCACTGCCTTTCCGGTGACGTAGGTGGTACTGGAGGCATAGGAGCCGGAATCGTAGGGAGAGGTGTCCGTATCCGCCGCGCGGACAGTGATCAGATCCAGATCGCAGTCCAGACACTCCGCCGCTATCTGGGCCAGTATGGTATCGCATCCCGTTCCCATATCCGCCGAACCGATCAGCAGCGTATAAAATCCGGCATCATTGAGCTTCAGCGTTGCGGATCCCACATCCACACCGGAGATTCCGGATCCCTGCATGGTCATGGCCACTCCCACGCTGCGCACCTTTCCATTGCCCATATCCCGGCAGGGATACTTTTCGTCCCACCCCATCAGTTCCTTTGCCCGCAGCAGGCACCGGTCCAGGGCGCAGCTGGTGGCCGTCTCCCCGTAATAGGCCGGCATCACATCACCCTGGCGCACCATATTTTTCAGCCGGAACTCGATGGGATCCATCCCCAGCGCCGCCGCCAGCTCATTGGCCGCCGTCTCCACGGCAAAGGTTCCCTGGGTGGCTCCATATCCCCGGTAGGCGCCCGCCGACATCCGGTTGGTGTACACCACATCATAACAGAAACGGTAAGCCTCCAGATCATGATACAGCGGAATACTTTTGTGACCGGAAAGCCCCACGGTGGTGGGTCCGTGTTCCCCGTAGGCACCGGTGTTGGACAAGGTGTAAACGTCAATGGCACGCAGTTTGCCATCCCTGTCGGCTCCCATCCGCACATGAAGTTCCATGGCGTGGCGGGGGGTGGAGGCCGTCATGGACTCTTCTCTGGTGAAAATGATTTTCGCCGGTTTTCCGGTCTTCCAGGTGACAAATGCCGGAAATACCTCGCTGACCGCGGTCTGCTTCGCACCGAATCCGCCGCCGATTCTGGGCTTCGTGACCCGAATCCTGGACTTGGGAATTCCCAGGGCATTGGCAACGATTCTTCGCACATGAAAAACGATCTGGGTGGAACTGACAATATTCAGTCTTCCGTTGTGATCCATATAGGTAAATGTCCGGAAAGTCTCCATCATGGTCTGCTGGTTAGCCTTGGTCCGGTACACCCGGTCCACCACCACATCACAGTCCGCCAGCACCTGATCCACATCTCCCATCTCATCCCTGGCAGACGCGCAGAGATTTCTCTTATTGTCCGCTCCCACCGGACAAAGCGCTTTCCAGTTATCCTCCGGGTGTACCAGGATTTTTCCATCCAGAGCGTCGTGGGGATCCAACACCGGCTCCAACACCTGATAGGTCACCTTGATCAGTTTCATGGCCTTCTCCACACAGGCTTCATCCCTCCCGGCGACAATGGCCACCGGATCTCCCACATAGCGGAGTCTCCGGTCCAGAATCAGCCGGTCGTAAGGACTGGCCTCCGGATACGTCTGTCCTGCCAGGGTAAACCGCTCCTGGGGAACATCCCGGTAGGTAAATACCGCCTCAACGCCGGGTACCAGAAGCGCCTTGTCCACGGAAATATTCTCAATGAGGGCATGGGCATGGGGGCTTCTCAAAAGCTTCACCACCAGGCAGTCCTTCGGCGCAATGTCATCTGTATAAACCGGCTTTCCCGTCACCAGCGCCATGGCGTCGCTTTTGACCACCGGCTGATTTACATATCTCATACCCTCGCCTCCTTACTTTCTTCCGTTTTCTGCTCTCTGTATTTCATAAAATCCTTTACTGCCCGCATCTGTCCTTCATAACCGGAACAGCGGCAGAGATTTCCCGCCAGGTATTCCCGGATTTCCTGGTCGGTGGGGGAAGGCAGCTCCCGGAACATGGCGATCATATTCATGATCATGCCGGGATTGCAGAAGCCGCACTGCTCCGCTCCCTGTCCGGCCACAAACGCTCCGATCTCCTCCGCTTCTTTCTGAAGTCCTTCCAGCGTCTCCACCCGGCCGCCGTCCGCTCTGGCCGCCAGCACACTGCAGGAAAGCACAGGGGTTCCGTTGAAAAATACGGTACACAGTCCGCAGTTGGAGGTTTCGCAGCCGCATTTGACACTGAGACAGCCCAACTGACGCACCAGTTCATACAAGGTGGTATCCGGACGGATCTGGGCCTCCGTCTTTTTTCCGTTCAGAGTAAACTGTATCTTCATCTCATATTCCTCCCGTCTGCAGACATGCCCGGCGTGTCAGCACGCCGGCGATCTTCTTTCTGTACGCGGCAGAGGCCCGCATATTGGATCCGGTGGTCAGGTGCTCCTGAACATATGCGGCAAACGCTTCCGCATCCTTTGGCGAAGGGATTTCGGGCAGCAGGCGTTCCTGATCCCGGATCAGCACTGCCCGGCCCGGTCTTGCGCCGATGGCCGCCTGCCAGGCTCCTTCCAGACAGACCGCCGCGCAGGTGAGCACCGGAAAATCCGTACTGTTGTTCCTCATGGATAGATAGGCCGCTCTGACAGGACGTTTTTTTACATGAATCCGCACCAGCAGATCCCGGTTCCGGGGCGCCGCCGCAAAGGTTTCCAGGGGAACCAGACCGCCGCGATAAAGCTCCACCTGACAGTCCAGCGCCAGGAACATGGTCAGCACATCGGAAAAACCAAATCTGCCGTAAATGCTTCCGCCCACTGTGGCCAGATTCCGAAACTGCACGCCCACAATATGGCGGACAGACTCCCGGACGGCTCCGCCGGTATACCGGTTCAGCCCCTCATGCAGCTCCAGCTGCCGCAGAGTCGTCATGGCTCCGATGGAAAATTCCTCTTCGGTTTCCTCGATTCCTTCCAGCCCCAGGCCTGACAGATCGATGGCCTTGTTGACGTTTCCGCTGCCCAGGCGCAGCCAGAGCATGCCGCCGATCACCCGGTTGGACCGTTTCTGATTCAGCTCATAGGCCTGTGCAATGCTCTCCGCCTTTACATATTCTCTTATGGTCAGCATTCTTTTCCTCCTGATATTCTTTTTTTATTTTCTTTATACTTTTTTCGGATTTTGTACATAATCTGCTCACAGTTGCCTGCTATACTGAAGTCATCATCAAAGAGGGCAGCGGTTGTCTGCAAGACAGATGTCCGGATAGCCGTTCTCCTCGACTAACAACTATTTCCTTTACATAGATGCGCGGCCCGACACAGCCAGGACGGCCGCCGATGGATATCCTCTTTCAGCAGCCGGAGCCCTGTGCTTCGGCTTTTATCCATTATACCGGTTTTCCATGGCATTCGCAATTCATAATAAACAAATTACATCCAAATTTCTCTGGCTGCTGTCCGGTTTTGAACATAAAAAAGCTCAGTCATAAAGACTGAGCTTTTCAATCGGGGCAACAGGATTTGAACCTGCGACCTCACGGCCCCCAGCCGTGCGCGCTACCAAGCTACGCCATACCCCGGTGAATGTTATTATAGCAGAACTCTCAGGAAATGTAAAGAGTAATTTTCAAATTTTTTGAATTGTTAGTTCAATTCGTTTTTCTCTTTTGTTCACTACGAATGGTATTATACAACGGGAACCCAAAGAAAGCAACACTCATTTTTCATTTTTCTCATTTTTATGCATGTTGTATATTTTTTTCTTCTTTTTTCCATTTTTTTACACATTTCTGCATCTGTCCCGTTTCCTTCCATATACAGAACAGGGCTGCCGGATCGTACGGACCGGCACAGCCCACATTCTATTTTCTATCTATTTCTGGTACTGGCTGTTGATGTAATTGACCAGGCCCTCGGCGCGGATGATCTTCTGCATGAACTCCGGGAACGCCTGACCTTTGTACTGGGTTCCCTTTGTTCTGTCATAAATGATTCCGCTGTCAAAATCCACTTCCACCTGATCTCCGTTTTCAATGGCCTTCGCCGCCTCCGGACACTCGATGATAGGGAGCCCGATATTGATGGCATTGCGGTAAAAGATTCGCGCGAAGGTCTCCGCGATGACACAGCTGACGCCGGCAGCCTTGATGGCCAGAGGCGCGTGTTCTCTGGAAGATCCGCAGCCAAAATTCTTGTTGGCCACGATGATATCTCCCTTTTTCACATTTTTCACAAAATCTTTATCGATGTCTTCCATACAGTGGGTAGCCAGCTCCGCCGGATCTGAAGAATTCAGATAGCGGGCCGGGATAATCACATCGGTATCCACGTTGTCGCCGTATTTGAATACTGTTCCCTGTGCTTTCATCTTCAAAACCTCCTATAATCCCAGTTCTTCCGGAGAGGAAATCTTTCCGGTTACCGCGCTGGCCGCCGCCACTGCGGGGCTTGCCAGATATACCTCGGACTCCACATGGCCCATACGGCCCACAAAGTTCCGGTTGGTAGTGGAAACACAACGCTCATGCTCCGCCAGAATACCCATATAACCGCCCAGGCAGGGACCACAGGTGGGCGTGCTGACCACCGCGCCGGCCTCAATAAAGGTTTTCAGAAGACCTTCCTCCATGGCCTCCAGATAAATTTTCTGGGTTGCGGGGATCACAATACAGCGAACTCCCTTTTTCACCTTATTATCGGAAAGAATCTCCGCGGCAATCCGCAGGTCGTCGATTCGTCCGTTGGTACAGGAACCGATCACCACCTGATCAATAGCGATGTCTTCCTGAATCTCATCAATGGTTCTGGTATTTTCCGGCAGATGCGGGAACGCAACCGTGGGACGCAGCGTACTGAGGTCAATGGTATACTCCTCATCGTATACGGCGTCCTCATCCGCCTCATACACCTTCCAGGGGCGGCTGGAATGTTCTTTCATGTAAGCCATGGCAATGTCGTCCACCGGGAAAATACCGTTTTTGCCGCCGGCCTCAATGGCCATGTTGGCGATGGTGAACCGGTCATCCATGGACAGATTATGAATCCCTTCGCCCACAAACTCCATGGATTTGTACAGCGCTCCGTCCACGCCGATCATTCCGATGATATGAAGAATCACATCTTTTCCGCTGACCCATTTGGAGGGCTTACCGACAATGTTGAATTTGATGGCGGAAGGAACCTTGAACCAGGCTTTTCCCGTGGCCATACCGGCGGCCATATCCGTACTTCCCACACCGGTGGAAAAAGCGCCCAGCGCGCCGTAGGTACAGGTATGAGAATCGGCGCCGATAATCACATCGCCGGCTACGGTCAGACCTTTCTCCGGCAGCAGCGCGTGCTCAATGCCCATCTCTCCCACATCAAAATAATTGGTGATATCATGGCGGCAGGCAAATTCCCTGACGCATTTGCAGTGCTGGGCGGACTTGATATCCTTGTTGGGGATAAAGTGATCCATAACCAGCGCAACTTTATCTTTGTCAAATACGGTGTCCACCGTCATTTTCTCCATCTCGTGAATCGCGACCGGAGAAGTAATATCATTTCCCAGAACCAGATCCAGCTTTGCTTCGATCAGCTGTCCGGCCTCCACATGATCCAGACCGGCAGCCTGTGCCAGGATCTTCTGTGTCATTGTCATTCCCATTCTTTTATCCTCCTGACGTTTTACTGGTTGTAATTGTAGCACACTGTCTGCTATAATACTAATACATATTAATCATATTTGACATAATTTTAAGTTATATCTCTGCGTTTTGGGAGGTTGCTCATGGAAGAAAATCTTTCTCTGTATCACATTTTTTACGTTACCGCCCGGGAAGGCAACATTTCCCGGGCCGCCCGGGAGCTGTTTATCAGTCAGCCGGCCATCAGCAAAGCCATCCGGAAACTGGAAGAGAATCTGGAAACCGTGCTGTTTATCCGCACCTCCCGCGGGGTGACGCTGACCCGGGAGGGGGAACTGCTCTACCGCCATGTATCCCAGGCTTTTGACGCTCTGGAAGCCGGGGAAGCACAGCTGGAGCGCAACCGGAAGCTGGGGGTCTCCCAGCTGCGGATCGGGGCCAGCATCACGCTCTGCCGGTATCTCCTTCTGCCCCGTCTGCAGCATTTTGTGCAGGAGCATCCGCATGTAAAGGTGTCCATTACCTGTCAGTCCACGTTCCAGACACTCTCCCTGCTGGATGAAAACAAAATTGATATCGGACTGGTGGGAAAGCCCTCCTCTCTGCGTGGAACCGTGTTTTTCCCGCTGATGGATATTCAGGATATCTTCGTGGCCGCCCCTTCCTATCTGCAAAATTTCACACTCAGAGAACAGGGACAGAATCTGTATGAGACAGCCACCTTCATGATGCTGGATGAGGAAAATATTACCCGGCAGTACGTTAACCGGGCGTTCGGGGAAATCCATCGCAAACCCTCCAATGTACTGGAAGTTTCCACCATGGATCTGCTGATTGATTTCGCGAAAATCGGCCTGGGCGTTGCCTGTGTAATCCGGGAATTTGTAAAGGAAGATCTGGAAGCGCAGCGGCTGGTGGAAATTCCTTCGGAAATCACTTTTCCTCCCCGTCAGGTGGGATTCGTCTGCCGCCGGGACGAGCAGCAGCTGCCGGTGATTCGCAGTTTTCTGAATACCCCTGCCTGCTGAAAGAATTTTCTTCTGACATGCAGAAAAGCCGCCTTTCGGCAGCTTTTCTCTGGCAGCAGGGGAACCGGGAAGCGCCCCTGCCGTCTCTTTTTCATATGTCTTCCTGTCATCAGGACAGGTTTCAAAAATACCGGATCGCCGCAGATTAGTTGTCCAGCAGTTTGTCCTCGTTGTTCCAGCTGTACAGTTTCCGCAATTCTGCGCCCACCTGCTCCAGCTGATGATCTGCTTCGCGTTTTCTCATGGCCATGAAGTGCGGGCATCCCACTTTGTTCTCCAGCAGCCACTCTTTCGCGAAAGAACCGTCCTGAATATCGCTCAGGATCTGTTTCATGGCTTTCTTGGTCTCTTCGGTAACGATCTTCGGTCCGGTGATGTAATCGCCATACTCCGCGGTGTTGGAGATGGAATATCTCATTCCGGCAAATCCGCTCTGATAGATCAGGTCAACGATCAGCTTCATCTCATGGATGCACTCGAAATAAGCATTCTCCGGAGCATAGCCTGCTTCAACCAGAGTCTCAAATCCGGCTTTCATCAGAGCGCATACGCCGCCGCACAGAACTGCCTGCTCACCAAACAGGTCGGTCTCTGTCTCTACCTTAAAGGTGGTTTCCAGAACACCGGCTCTTGCTCCGCCCAGTGCCTGCGCATAAGCCAGAGCCATATCCAGGGCTTTTCCGGTGTAATCCTGCTCTACAGCTACCAGACAGGGAGTTCCTCTTCCGATCTGATACTCGCTTCTCACCGTATGGCCGGGAGCCTTGGGAGCGATCATGGTCACATCCACGTTCTTCGGCGGACGGATCTGTCCGAAGTGGATGGCGAATCCATGCGCGAACATCAGCATGTTGCCTTCCTCCAGGTTGGGCTCGATGGACTCTTTGTACATCTGAGCCTGCTTTTCATCATTGATCAGGATCATGATGATATCGGCGCGCTTTGCAGCCTCTGCCGCAGTATATACTTTGAAGCCCTGTGCCTCGGCTTTCGCCCAGGACTTGCTTCCTTCATACAGTCCAACAATCACGTTGCATCCGGAGTCCTTCAGGTTCAGCGCATGGGCATGTCCCTGGCTTCCGTAGCCGATAATAGCGATGGTCTTGTCCTCCAGCAGACTCATGTTACAATCTTCCTGGTAATAAATCTTTACTGCCATCTTTTTTTCCTCCTCGTTTTGTGTATTAGTTTGGTAGCGGGGCAGCTTGCGCCGGCCCCATATATGTGTTAGAGGTTTTACCCACTAGCAGGCTGTTTGATCCGCCTTATCCCCCACGGGAGTTAAAGGCATGTCCGTTCCCGTATTACAGGAACAGCACATAATCAGATCCTCTGGAAAGTCCTGTGATTCCGGTTCTGGCAATCTCCAGAATCTCATTCCCATCACTCAGCAGATTCAGGAATGCTTCCAGCTTGGACTGTGTTCCCGTCAGCTCAATCACCATGGAATCCAGTCCCACATCAATCACCTTCGCGCGGAAAATGTCTGTAATGGCCGTCACATTCTGACGGTTTTCCTTGGAAACTCTCACCTTCACAAGAATCAGCTCACGGCTGACGCTCTTATCCGGTTCCAGGACTTTGATGTCTCTCACATCCACCAGCTTGTTCAGCTGCTTGGTTATCTGGTCGAGAACCTGGTCATCACCGCTGCACACCACCGTCATGCGGGAATATCTCGGATCTGCAGTAACGCCGACGGTGAGGCTGTCAATGTTGTATCCTCTTCTGCTGAACAGACCGGATACGCGGCTCAGAACACCGGCGGTATTATCCACCAAAATTGATAATATTCTCTGCTTCATAGATTGATCCCCACTTTCTCACTTTCATTTAGTAATGTGTAAAACAGCTTTGTGAACAATTCTATCAACTATTACTTTTTTTGTCAATCATAACTGTCAAGAAAATTGCCTCATATTCTCCTTTTTGTCTGCAAAAGCCGATTTTACTGTATTCCATAAATGGCAAAGGTATCCAGCATATTCCCTAGATTCACCTTTTTTGCCATCAGCTGCCGGAAAGTAGCCGAACCGGTGCGTCCCTTTTTCCGCAGCTCCTCCATCTTCTTTTCCGTTGTCTCTTTTTCCCTTGCCAGGTGTTCATAGACACGCTCAAAAGCTCCCAGCCGGTCAGCAGCCGGCCCGCCCGCGTCTTCCGGCAGCGCCGGGAGAAATTCCCGGCAGATTTTATACTGTCCGGGCCCTGTTTGTTTCGTATAATGCTCCATATTCTTTTTCCCTCTTTTCCTCTGCTGGATATTATAACAGCTATTTTCACCGTCCACAACCGAAAATCCTTCCGTTTGTCCCGTGTTGTGTGCTATACTTGAAAAAAGATTCCGCAAAGAAGGAGGCGATTTTCTGTGTACTGTACCCAATGCGGCGCCCGGATTGATGAAAAGGAGCTTCGATGTCCTTACTGTCAGGCCGTCAACCCCTTTGCCGATGAACAGAAATATATGGAACGGCTTCAGAAAATTCTGGAGGAAACGGAAAATCTGTCCGATGAACCCCTGCGCCAGTACGGAAAAGAACTGAAATTTCACGGAAAACGCACCCTGAAAATCGCGCTGACCGCCATCGCCGTCCCGGTAGCTGCCGGCCTGATACTTGTGGGAATTCATCTTTGGCATAACCGACAGGAAGCAGCGGCCGACCGCGCCCGGCTGGAACTGGAGAGCAGGTATCTCCCACAGCTGGAAACACTGTATGCACAAGGGGATTATGAGGAAGCCTCCCGGCTGCTGGATCAGGCTTATGAAGAAGCCTCTTCCGCAGGAGCAGAATATTTTTCCTGGAGCCACGCCACATTTCTATATTATTTCGACACCTGGAATACCATGGACAGTTTTCGGGATACCCTGCGCAAAGACGGTTCATACAGCCAGGAACAGCTGGAAGACGCATTGTTTGCCGCCATGGTTCTTTATCAGGAAGCGCTTCTTCCCTATGAGGAGGAAGCCGTCACCAGCGGGGAAAAGGAAGAAATTCTGTCCTGGAAAGAAGACGCCGACCGTTTTCTGCAGGAGAATCTTCTGTTTTCTCCGGAAGAAATTGAGAAACTCGGGAGGGAAATTTCCGATGAAAGCGGTATAATCCGTATGGATGACTGCTGGGACTACGCTTCTTCGGTAGTCTGGCCCCGACTGCATCCTGCCGGTTCCTGAACCTTTTCGAATTCGGAAAGTATCTATTACAGCAGACGAGTAGGAGGAATTATATATGAAATGCCCGCACTGCGGGGCCCCCATGGCCCTTGACGACAAATTCTGTCCCTACTGCGGACAGGCCAATACTCTGGCAAAAAAACATCAGGCAGACATGGAACATTACCAGAAAGAATTCCAGGAGACCCGCCGTCAGGTATACAGGGAAACCAGCCGTTTTACCCGCCTGGCAGTTCCCATCACAATTCTGTTTGTTCTTTTTCTTCTGAATCTTGCCGTCTATCTGGTCTGGTCTCAGAGCTGGGAAATCGGATCCGCGCTGATGCGAAACAGAATCGCCGATGATTCTTCCACCCATGAAGCCCGCTTTCAGGAATACCTGGAGGACGGCGACTACATGGGACTGTCCGGATATTACGATGCCAATTCTCTGTATCTTTCCGATACCTTTGACGAATACCGGGCCGTACTGCAGGGCGCCGATACGCTGGGCTATATCTTTCAGCAGATTCAGTACACCTTCTCCGGCGAGACCAGGCCTGACGAGGAGGATCTTGAGCGTCTGGCGGACACGTTAAGTAATTTGATTCCCCAGGTTTATCAGCTGGAGAATCAGTATTCCTATAACACGGAACTCTATCTGAGCGAGGATAAGCAGGCGCATATTCGGGCTATTCAGGATCTGTGTTCCGCCCTGCTGATCCGCTATGCAGGCCTTTCCAGGGAAGACACCCTCTCTCTTCCGGATCTGTCGGAATCCCGGATTCTTCAGCTGCTCAGGGAAAGGATGGTGGAAAACCGATGAAAAAAACATCACAACATACATATTCCGTCAGCAAAGCGGTCCTTACGGTTCTTACAGTTCTGCTGTCATTGACACTGTTGTTTGGTATTTGGGGGGCTATCCGTTCCATCCGCGAGGTGGACTACTCTCCCAGCCGCTATACGGAGGAATACTATCTGTCCTGTCTGCAGCATGGAAACTACACGGAACTGACCAGGATGGCCAACCGGGATCAGAAGCTGGGCGAATCCCGCAGCGAGACCATCCGCCAGTGCCAGGCGGCGGGACTCTACTATGAAGCCGCTGTACTGTATGAGGCATGCCGGGCTGCCGGCATGGAGGATGAGGCCACACGGCAGGAAGCGCTGATGAACCGGTATGCGGAACAGATGGGGGATCTGGAAAAATACAGGGATAAGATTCAGGAAACTGTACAGGGCAGCACTGATGCCGCCCCATAAAGTCCCGGAAATTTCGGAGAATCAGTGATTGTCCACAGGTGTTTAATGCCTGAAGCTGTCTGATCCTGAATCCAGGGGCGTATACCTCATAGCTCCGGACATGATGCAGACTCCCCTGGCCCCGAAGGCCAGGGTTTTTTCTATATGCGCCTGTTCCAGCCGGATTCCGCCTATGGCGTAGACCGGGACGGGAACCGCCCGGCAGATTTCTTCAAGAAAGGCTGTTCCCCTGGGAGGAAGGCCCTTTTTGCAGTCTGTGACATAGATATGTCCTGCCGTCAGATAATCTGCGCCCAGAGAAAAAGCTTCCTCTGCTTCCTCCAGGCTGTGGACAGAGGAACCCAGAATCAGGTTCGGATAAGCGGCTTTGCCCCCTTTTTGTCTCAATATAGGAAGAGGAAGATGAAGACCAGGCGCCTCTGCCCTCACCGCAGCTTCACCATAAGTGTGGTAAAAGCAGGGAACCCGGTATGTATCACAGATCCTTTTAACCTTTCCGGCAAGTTCTTCATAGGCTTCCGGACTCATATCCTTTTCCCTGAGAATAATCCTTTCAGGTTTTTCCCGGCACAGGATCTCAATCTGTTCCAAAAACGGCCTGATAGATTGTTTCCTGTCAGTGACTACAGTAATCCTTGACCAGAATTGTTCCATACTTTTCTTATACATAGACATACTCCGCCATAACCGGCTGGAGATTTTCTCCCAGCAGGCTGTCATAAACTTCCCGGACAGACCGTCCGTCTGAGATCTCAAACTGAGCGTCTCCCTTATCTTCCAGTTCTTCTACATGCTCGCCGATACCGGTGCTGACTCCGGCGGAAATCTTGGTGGCTG
>DVIN01000084.1 GCA_018711275.1 Candidatus Pullilachnospira intestinigallinarum | reverse complement strand
GTTCCGGCCAGCGCCTCCTGCAGTCTCTGTATTTCATCCGGATTCTGCTGTTCGTAAGGAAGCGCCAGCATCGCATCCAGAGTTGTCTGCTGCTCCTGTCTGGCCGCCTCCAGATCCGCTGTCTGCTGCTGAAGGCCGCTCAGGGAAGCTGTCAGTTCATCCAGCTGGCCGGTAAGCGCCGGAAGCTGCTGCCGCAATGTTTCTGCGGTTTCTGTCTGCCCGTCAAGCTTTTCTTCCTGCTGCTGAAGCTGTGCCCGTCCGTCCGCAAGCTGCCGGCTGCCGTTGTTCCACTGCTCCTCCTGTTCTGCAAGCTGCTGCTCGCCGGCTGTTATCTGAGCGGCTCCCGCCTCCAGCTCTTCTCTGGCGGCGGAAAGCGCTGCCTGCTGTTCCTCCAGCTCGCTCTGCCGAACTTCCAGTTCCTGCCTGGCCGCTTCCAGCTGGCTGCGGCCGCTGGCTGCCTCGCTGTTTTTTCCTTCCAGCTGGCTGCGGCCGCTGGCAAGGCTGGCCTCGGAGGCTTCCACCTGGGCCAGAGCCTCCTGAAGCTTCCGCTCCTGTTCCTTCAGTTCTTCTTTTCCGTCCGCAAGCTGACGGCTTCTCTCCTCCAGCTCTTCCTTTCCGTCCGCAAGCTGCTGCTCGCCATCCAGAATCTGATCCCTGGCATCCTCCAGCCGGGCCTTCGCATCATCCAGTTCTTTCTGACCGTCGGCGATTTCCTTCTGTCCATCGGTCATCAGCTGATCGTATCTGGTCTGACAGCGCACATCCTCGATTTCGCCGATCCGATCCTTGATCTCTTCTATCAGATTTTCATAAGCGTCACTGTAGCAGATTTTCTCCCGGGCCTGGTCTACGGTGAGATAAATGGAGGAATATGCCCCGGAGGTAAAACTCTCCGGAAGCAGGTACGCGAAACCACTGACGCTTCCGTCCCCCACCGTACTGGTCCCCCGTTCCAGGCTGATATAAAAGGGACTGCTTCCGGCTCCCACAATGGTATAAGTATCATGCTTCAGCGTATCCGCAAGATCTCCTTCTCCCGCCAGCAGGGTGATGGAATCTCCCACCTGGAAATTCTCATTTTTTAAAAATTCTTCATCCAGAAAAATCTCATCATCCTTTTGGGGCAGTCTTCCTTCTTCCACGGTCAGAAGATTCATATCTTCTGTCACAGACATCAGCGTAACCACCGGCTGCGCATCCGGAAGACTGCAGAGTACGTCGGCGCTGTACGCCGGATTTACCGCTTTTACCCCCCGGATCTGTCTGAGCGCCTCCACATCCCCGTCAGTCAGCCCCAGAGTGCTGATCACCTGGATGTCCATCAGCGACGCCTCGTCGTAGTAGGTATCGGCAGAAAGCTTCATATCCGGACTGGCGGCCCGGATGCCGGAAAAGAAAGCCACGCCCAGCGCCACAATCACCAGGATGGAGAGAAATCTGTTTTTGCTTCTTATGATTTCCCGGAAGAAATCCTTTACCATTGCATTCTTTCCCATAAATCTACCATTCGATCGTCTCAACCGATACCGGATGCCGGTTCACGTCCATGGCCGTCACCCGGCCATTCTTGATCTGGATCACTCTGTCGGCCATGGGTGCGATAGCCGAGTTATGGGTGATAACGACCACCGTCATTCCTTTCTCCCTGCAGGTATCCTGCAGCAGTTTGAGAATCGCCTTTCCTGTATTATAATCCAGCGCCCCTGTGGGTTCATCGCATAAAAGCAGCTTGGGATTCTTCGCCAGCGCTCTGGCAATAGCCACCCGTTGCTGTTCTCCGCCGGAAAGCTGCGCCGGGAAATTGTCCATCCGTTCTTTCAGCCCCACCTCCGTCAGCACCTCAACGGCGTCCAGCGGATTTTTGCAGATCTGGGTGGCCAGTTCCACATTCTCCAGAGCGGTAAGATTCTGCACCAGATTGTAAAACTGAAATACAAAGCCGATATCGTTCCGGCGGTAAGCAGTCAGCTTCCGGTTCCGGTATCCGCTGATGTCCTCCCCGTCCACAAGAACTTTCCCGCCGTCACAGGTATCCATCCCTCCGAGAATATTGAGGACTGTCGTTTTTCCCGCGCCGCTGGGACCCACGATAACGGTAAATTCCCCCCTCTCAATGGAAAAAGTAATGGAATCCGCCGCCCGGATCTCCACCTCTCCCATATGATAGACCTTCTGTACATTTTCCATCTCTACAATTCTGCTCATCCTCGTCACCTCACCTTGCATATCCGGAAATTATCTGCCGTATCCGGGATTCTGCCGCTACAGTCCCAGCCCTTCCTGCCGGCTCATATACTGCCGGAGCTTTTCCCCCAGCTGCCGGTTCTGTGGAAGCGTCAGATCAAAATCCAGTTCCAGAAGTCTTCCTGCCGCCTCACTGGCCCGCTTCATAAGCCCCGCATCCCGGTA
Organism: Candidatus Pullilachnospira intestinigallinarum; assembly: GCA_018711275.1. GTDB lineage: Bacteria > Bacillota > Clostridia > Lachnospirales > Lachnospiraceae > Pullilachnospira > Pullilachnospira intestinigallinarum. Next base: position 24,182 of record DVIN01000084.1, on the reverse strand, counting down.
AATATCCGCCACACCGAATTCCAGGAGGCCGCTCTGGCGTACCCCGAAAAGATCTCCCGGACCCCGCAGCTTCAGATCCTCCTCCGCGATATAAAAACCATCATTGGATTCGCTGAGAATTTTCAGCCGCCGGGAGATCTCCTCCTTCCCGCCGCCCTGAATAAAAATACAGTAGGACTGATGTTCTCCCCGGCCCACCCGGCCTCTCAGCTGATGGAGCTGCGCCAGGCCAAACCTCTCCGCGTTCTCCACCGTCATCACCGTGGCATTGGGAACGTTGACCCCCACCTCCACCACCGTGGTGGATACCAGAATATGAATCCTGCCGGCGGCAAATTCCTCCATCACCCGGTTTTTCTCCGCCGGCCGCATCTGCCCGTGAAGAATTTCCACCCGGATCTGCGGAGGAAGATATTCCCGCAGTTTCCGGGCATAATCCGTCACATTCTCCGCTTCCAGCGCTTCACTTTCCTCCACCATGGGGCAAATCACATATGCCTGCCTTCCCTGGCGCACCTGATCCTCCATAAACCTCCAGGCTTTCGGCCTCCAGCCGGCGTCCACCACACAGTTTTTTATGGGGAGGCGCCTTGCGGGCAGCTCGTCGATCACCGATATGTCCAGATCACCGTAAAGAATAATCCCCAGGGTTCTGGGAATCGGGGTGGCGCTCATCACCAGCACGTTGGGGGATTTTCCCTTTCTGGAAAAAGTTTCCCTCTGACGGACGCCAAACCGGTGCTGCTCATCCGTGATGACCAGGGCAAGATTGTCATACTCCACTTTCTCCTGAATCAGCGCATGGGTCCCCACAATCATCCTGGTCTCTCCGGAAGCGATCTTTCGGTAAATGCTCCGCTTCTGCGCTGCCGTACAGGACCCCACCAGCAGTACCGGGCGGCAGGCATCGCGCATCCCGTTCTCCTCCAGCAGTTTTTCCAGGGCATCATAGTGCTGTCTGGCCAGTACCTCCGTGGGGGCCATCACCGCGCTCTGATATCCGTTTTCCGCCGCCATGATCATGGCCAGAAAGGCGATGATGGTTTTTCCGCTTCCCACATCTCCCTGAATGAGACGGGCCATCAGCTTTTCCCCCTTCAAATCTCTCTCAATCTCATACCAGACGTTTTTCTGAGCCCCTGTCAGCTGATAAGGAAGATTCTCCATCACTTCCTCCGTCTTCCAGACTTCCTTCATCCGGTAATGATTTTCTTCCCGTCCGGTCTGTTCCTTCAGCCTCTGAATTCCCAGAATAAACAGAAGGAATTCATCGAACGCCAGCCGCTTCCTGGCGCTGAGATAACACTGCTGATCCTTTGGAAAATGAATCTGGGATATGGCGAAATTATACTCCGCCAGCTCCTCCTCAAGACGCACCTCTTCCGGCAGATAATCCCTGGACAGATCCATCTGCCCCAGTGCCTGTCGCACTGCCTTTGTCACCTGATTGTTGGTAAGACCGGCGGTCAGTCCATAGATGGGCTGCATGGAATCCTGCTTTTCCTGATAGGCTGCCGGCGTATAGATCTCCGGATGTTCCATCACACGAAGACTGCCTTTAAGGACCATCTTTCCCCGAAAAACGAATGTACTTCCCCTTTTCAGGTTGTTGACAAGGAAAGGCATGTTAAACCAGGTCAGGCGGCAGCGGCCGGTGAGATCGCTGATGGTGGTGGTGATCACCGTCACATTTCTGGTTCTCTTTACTTCCACGTTTCCTGTGACCGTTCCCAAAATGGCTGCCCGCTCCTGATCCTTTACCTGACCGATGGCTGCCGGTTCCCGGTACACATCATATCCCCGGGGATAGTACGTCAGAAGATCCCCCACTGTACGCACGCCCACTTTTGCAAACAGCTTTTCTGTTTTTTCTCCAATCCCTTTTAAATCCCGGATGGATGATGTCTCGTTCATGAATCGTCTACCTCTGAAAGCCCAAAAGGGTGCCGGAAAATCCGCATACGAATCTTACCAGCACCCTCCTCGATTTTTTTGTCTATTCAGCGGAAATAATGCAGTAGTAAATGGGCTGACCGCCGTAATTTACTTCCACATCGCAGGAGGGATACGCCTCCTCCAGCTGACTTCCCAGCGTTTCCGCCTCTTCCTGGGAGAAATCTTCTCCGTAATACACGCTGATCAGCTCCGTATCGTCATCCACCATGGCTGCTGCCGTCTGTCTGGCCACCTCCGCCACACTGCTGCCCACAGCCAGCATCCCATGATCTCCGATCCCCATGATGTCGCCCTGATGAATCTCACGGCCGTCAATATGCGTATCCCGCACCGCATAGGTGATCTGACCGGTCTTTACATTTCCGATTTCCTCCAGCATGGCCTGCTCGTTTTCCTCGGCGCTCCGCTCCGGAACGTAATTGATCACCGCTGTGATGCCCTGGGGCACAGTCTTTGTGGGGATCACCACAATTTTTTTATCCTTTGTCAGATCCCTGGCCTGATTGGCTGCCAGGATAATATTCTTGTTATTCGGGAAAATGTAGATGGTATCCGCATTCACCTTTCCAATGGCTTCCAGCATATCCTCTGTGCTGGGATTCATGGTCTGGCCGCCTTCGATCAGATAATCCACTCCCAGATCCCGGAAAATCTCTCCGAAACCTTCCCCGATGGATACCGAGATAAAACCGGCTTCCTTTCTTGGCATCTCGGCTTTCTCCGCGTCCTCGGCCGCCTGCTGGGCAGCCACTTTCTGAGCATCCTTAATGAGCTTTTCCTGATGCTCCTCCCGCATATTGTCAATCTTGATTCTGGACAGGGAACCATAGGTCAGGGCCTTCTGAATGGCAAGACCCGGATCATTGGTATGTACGTGAATCTTGACAATCTCTTCGTCCGCCACGCACACGATGGAATCCCCGATGGAACTGAGATATTCCTTCAGTTCCCTTTCATCGGCTTCCCCAAAGGGTCTGTTCAGCACAATGATAAACTCCGTACAGTATCCAAACCGGATGTCCGCCTCTGCCTGAGGAGAAATCTTCGTCACCTTCGCCGTTTCACCGGCCTCAAAATCCAGATCAATCTCTTTCCCCAGGAAAGCGTCAAATGCGCCTTCCAGCACAGTCACCAGACCCTGTCCTCCGGAATCCACCACACCGGCCTCTTTCAGCACCGGGAGTATCTCCGGCGTCTGCTCCAGAACGGCTCTCGCCTCTGCCAGAATATCTTCAAAAAACGGCTGCAGATCTTCCGCCTCGTCCGCCAGCTCCAGTGCCTTATCGGCAACGCCCCTGGCGACGGTAAGGATCGTACCTTCCTTGGGTTTCATAACCGCCTTGTAAGCAGTCTCCACACCCTTGTCGATGGCTCTGGCCAGCGCCACCGCATCCAGCTCCTTCTGATCCCGAATCCCCTTGGTGAATCCCCGAAGCAGCTGGGAAAGAATCACTCCGGAGTTTCCCCTCGCTCCGCGAAGAGACCCGGAGGAAATGGCTTTTGCCAGAGTTTCCATCGTCACCTCGGAAAGAGCGTTCACCTCTTTCACCGCAGACATAATGGTAAGCGTCATATTGGTTCCCGTGTCACCATCCGGAACCGGGAACACATTCAGCTCATTGATCCACTCCTTCTTAATATCCAGATTCTTGGCGCCTGCCAGAAACATTCTGGCAAGCAGTTTGGCATCTATCGTATTCATAGCCGTTTCAAGTTCCTCCTACCTTAATCTATCACGCGGACGCCTTCCACCAGAATATTGATCTGTTCGATCTCAATTCCGGTAAAAGCCTCGACCTTATATTTTACGTTGTCAATCAGGTTGTCAGCCACTGCCCGGATACTGACCCCGTACGCAACGATCACATGGAAATCCAGGGAGATCTTATTGTCCTTCACCTGAACATTGATGCCGCGGCTCAGGCTGTCTCTTCTGAGAAGCTTGACCAGACCGTCCTTCATATTCACGGCAGCCATGCCCACAATTCCGAAGCACTCCACGGCCACGCTTCCTGCGTAGGTGGCGATTACATCCGTATTGATTGTGATTTCTCCCAATCCTGTATTCATACGCCCTTTCATACGGTTACCTCCATTCCTGCACACTCATTCTATTCCCCAAATGATCCGGCATTGTATATACTGTAAGTATTATAACCTGTTTCCGTTGAAAAAGAAATATTAATTTGAAAAATTTATATTTTTACTTGCAAAACAGATATTCTTCTGGTAAAATAGCTATTGTTGCGAATCTATGTACAAGTAGATATAGAGAATAATTGTTAAGGAGGTGCAGTCATGGCAAAGTGCGCAATCTGTGAAAAAGCCGCTCATTTCGGAAATAACGTAAGCCATTCCCATAGAAGATCCAACAGAATGTGGAAGTCCAACGTAAAATCTGTAAAGGTTAAGGTAAACGGCGGATCCAAGAAGATGTACGTTTGTACTTCTTGTCTGAAGTCCGGTAAAGTGGAGAGAGCATAAGGCTTGCATTTCCTTTTGAATATTGAGCAGAAAAAGGGCCGCAGCCCGCAGATGATAAGCATCGCGGATCTGCGGCCTTTTCCTGTATTCAATAACCGGGAATTCTATCTTCTCCTGTCCTCAGGCCGGCAAACCGGCACACGCACCGGAACCTTCCTCGGTTCTCTGATTACCCCCGGAAACAGACGGTCCAGTATTCCTTTCAGGATCTCTTTTCCCCGGGAATCCGGCAGCATGGTATATAATCTGAAAAATGTCATCATAAATCCTCCTGTTTTGCAGAATCGTCATTTTTACTTCGTTCCATGCTGTTATTCTATCAGAAGAATCCCGGTCTGTCAGCGGCTTTCCCGTTTATTTTATACTTGTTTATCAGCCGTTCATAATCCTAAACAATCCATAAATTTTTCTGTGGAAAAGCCGCCGGACAACCGGCGTTTCTTATACTACCGGGCCGCTTTGCACACATCCACCCATTCCAGCGCGCCGGAATATTTTTCCAGTTCCCCGCAAGTCAGCTCGATGGCAGAGTTCGCGCTGCCGCAGGCCGGAAATACCGTCTCAAATCGCTTCATGGATTCGTCCAGATATACCCGGGTTCCCTCCGGATTGCAGAAAGGGCAGACACCGCCCGGAGCATGTCCGGTAAGGCGTTCCACATCCTCTCCTTTCAGCATCTTTGCTTTCATTCCGAAGAAATGTTTGAATTTGGCATTGTCCACTTTCTGATCTCCGGCCGTCACCACGATCACACAGCCATCCCCTTCTTTTTCGTAAAAAGACATACTCTTGGCAATCCTGGCGCCTTCCACCCCCAATGCCGCCGCCGCCAGCTCCACCGTGGCGCTGGACACCTGAAACTCCTGTACATCCTGTTCTTTTCCAAACTGTCTGAAATATTCCTTTACTTTATCAATCGCCATGACCTGCAATTCCTCCTGCGTAGATTCTGTTTTTTATTATATGCCTTTTTCGAAAAATTGCATAGTCCCAAAAATTTCGAAAATTTAAACACGTCCGAAATAGACAACGGTTTTATTTGGCATCTTAACCTTCCCATCCCTTTCATACTTTCTGAAAACAGCCCGGATATCCCGGAGAAACGTCTGATATCCGGGATCCCCTTCCTTCAGGGAATACGAACCAGAAAGACTTCTGCTGACAAAAGTTTCCATGGTATAAAACAGGGGATTATCATACTCCTCGTATTGATAACCGCGGGAAAAAAATCGCCGGATACGGTCATCATCTTTATGGATTCCTCCTGCAAATCCCTTAAAATCCGGGCAGAAAGAAGTATACAGCCGGTACATTTCCCGGTTAATCTCCGCTTCCTCCCTGCGCAGATTCCAGATCAGGAACACCATTCCCTTCGGTCGGAGAATTCTTCGGCATTCCGCAGAAAATATTTCCGGATCAAACCAGTGAAAAGCCTGGGCACAGGTAACCAGATCCACCGAATGATCTCCCAGCGTGGTATCCGATGCCGTTCCCTTCACCACATGAAATCCCGGTTGGGCTCCAAGAAGTTTTTCAGCCTGCCGGCGCATATCATCATTGGGTTCCACCCCGTACACACGGCACCCGGTTTTCAGCAGCTGGCCGGAAAATTTTCCTGTTCCGCACCCCACATCGGCTGCTGTCATCCCAAAACCAACTCCATAATTTTCAGTCAGGCTCTGTAAAAAACGCTCTGCGTAAACCGGTCGTCCCTTTACATAATCAACTGCCCGTTCCGTAAATTTCTGTGTAGTATCCATACTTTATTTTCCCGCCTCTCTGCATTTTTTTCATTATACCCGCAATCCACTGTTAGAGCAATGCCTTTTCCATTTTCTTTACAGGGCAAAACGTGTTTGCCGCAGCGCGGATTTACCCTCCTGCACCGAAGATTTCCGCAATGCGTATTCCAGCATCTACACAGCTTCCATAGCCTTCGTCAAAAAGTCGCTTCAGCGTAATTGGTCGTCCAAAGACACTGGAAACTTGCTAAAAGACATACTGGCGATTCCCTTGACCAGACTTCCACTGGCAAGCTGATAACAGCTTGCAGAACACTCGACTGAACAGGCACAAAAGGAAAGCGCCTCCTGCATACACAGAAAGCGCTTTATCTATCCGAATTTGTTAGTATAAATTTTTCTCCTTTGATGATGTTATCATACCACAGGAGCTTTAAGAAAATATTCTTCTTTTTCTTAAAAATTTCTGAAGCTTTTTAATACTCCGCCGTCGCCTGTTCGGGACTTTCATAAATCTTCCCGCCCTCAATCGCTTCAGGCTGCCGCGTTCTCTGCGGTGTCAGATGCCGCCGCGTCTGTACCGTCCGTCTGATCACTGCCGCTTCCCGCAGAGGGATCAATCTGATTGTAAATATTCTGCGCATCATACACATGATAAGGTTCCGTCCAGGTATTTCCCTCTGCACCCGCGGTAACGCAGATATATTCTGTTCCGTCCACCACTGCCAGGCTGGCCAGACACAGACCGGCATCGCTGGTATAACCGGTTTTTCCGCCTTCAATTTCTCCTCCATTCACCGCAGGACTGTCCATTTTGTCGAACATGCTGCTGGAAAATGTCAGTCCGTCCGGCGCGCTGGCCACCGGGGAGGTGGTATACTGCTTTGTACAGAAAATCGTCCGGAATGTTTCATTCTGCAGCGCATAGATCATAAGCTTAGTCAGATCCCGCACCGTAGTATAATGCTCAGGATCATGCAGTCCTGTGCAGGTGACAAAATGCGTAGCGGTCATTCCCAACTCCTGGGCCTTAGCATTCATCATGTCAGCAAACGCGCTTTCCGATCCCGCAATCTGATCGGCAAGACCGATACAGCACTCTGCTCCGGAAGGCAGAAGCACGCCATAAAGCAGATCCAGCGCGGACACCTGGTCCCCCGGCGCAAATCCCGCCATCGAAGCCCCCTCTTCATAAAGCGGAGCAAACAGTTCCGGTGAAAGGGTGATGGGTTCGTTGAGATCCGAAATATTTTCTATCGCCACAATCGCTGTCATCATCTTCGTCATGGACGCAGGATAAATCTGTGCATCCGCATCCTTCTCGGCTACTGTCTGACCATCGGACAGCCGTATCAGAATACCGGATCTGCTGTTGATCCCGCTCATATCCACAGATGGCAGCGGCTGTGGCGTGGGCGTCGCCGTGGGCTGAGGCGTTTCCGTCACATTGGCCTCTTCCTCCGTCTGCTGCTCCGTCTGCTTTTTTTGCCCGGCATCCTCTTTTTTCCCGTTGAGAAACAGCAGGATACCCAGCCATACAGCACCCACTGCCAACAGCCCCACCACGAAAAGCGCCACTCTCCGGTTTCTCTGTCTCCTTCTTCTGGCTGCCTTTGACAGCCTCTTTTTCTGACTCATCGCATATCCCTCTTTCTTTTTCTGATCTACAGCGGGCGGCACGTTTTACGTTCCCCCATTGCTTAACGCATTACGGCAGGAACCGGTTTCTCCCGACTCCCGCCGCAGACGAACCGGCAGACCCGCAGGCCTGTCGTTCTCGCTGCCGTAATAAAATCTGTACAACCGTTCTGCCCTTCGGCACAACTGTAACGATTCTACCATGATTCCGGCGGATATGCAATTATTATAACGAATCCCCCCGAAAAAAGTCTGACAAAATTCTTAGGGTTTCCTTAATTCCGGCCGCATGGCCATAAAGGGATCCTTCAGGGTTTCCTTAAATTCCGGCCGTATGGCCATAAAGGGATCCTTCATCTGACAATCCGGTAGTAGGTCCGCGCCGTCAGGCTGTACACCGCGAAATAAATCACCGCAAACACCAGAACAGTTCCCCCGGTACATACCAGAAACAGCCGCCAGTTGTCCAGGCTCATCACCTGCAGTACCCGCCGCATCAGCGGAAAAGCCGCCGCGATATGAAGCACTGCCATCCCTAACGGCAGGAAAAACACCTTCACCGTCTGGCTTCGGATACTCTGACGAACCTCCTTCTGACTCATTCCCACCTTCTCCATGATTTCATACCGTTTCTTGTCCTCATAGCCTTCTGAAATCTGTTTGTAATAGATTATCAGTACCGTAGCCATCAGGAACACCGCGCCCAGTACAATTCCCAGGAAGAAAAAACTGCCGTTCATCGCCAGCATATCCTGCCGGTTCTCCTGGCGGCTCTCCATGTAATAGAATGACAGCCCCCCAAAGGATTTTTCCTTTGCCGCCGCCTCCATGAAGGACGCCGCCTGCGCCTTCTGCTCCTCGCTTCCTGTCAGATCCATGCCGACGGACAGCGAAATAAATGATTCTTCTCTTCCCAGAAATGCCTGTTCGTTCCGGTCGATGACCTCCATTTCACCGGCATCGGACAACACCACATAGTATGTCTTTGTTAATTCCTCCGAACGGCTGCTTTCACCCTCAGCGGGGGATTCGGAAAGTGCCTTTTCCACCTGATATTCTGTCCCATACAGATTTATCCGTTCCGGAAGATCTCCGTCTGCCGTATATACCATAACTTTTCCCGCATCCACCTCCGGGGTATCTGCGCCGGTAAGCCGATGATATTCCTCACGGGTCATCACATAGATCTGAGAGATATTCTGGAGATTTCTCTCCTCACCGGCCTGATCGCCGGTGACCAGTTCATCACCTTCCCGGACAGCCGCAAGGGCCAGCCAGTTCTGATATTCTCTCCGGGTTACCTGTACGCCCGCCTGCGCGGCAGCCTCCTGCATGACCCCGGAAATCTCATCCCGTGTGCTTTCCTCTGCTATCCCGTGAAAATTCAGGGTAACATCGTAAGGATACCGGGAACGGATCGTGTCCTCATTTCCGAAATAAAGGGATACTGTGGTGGATATGGTCAGCAGTACCGCCGTACTCAGGATACAGATATTGGCCAGCCCCACCGCATTCTGTTTCATCCGGTAAATCAGGCCGGAAACGGTGGTGAAATGCCGGGCTTTATAATAATACGAAGGTCTCTTTTTCAGCGCTTTCAAAAATGCCACCGTTCCCGCCACAAACAAGGCATACGTTCCCGCCATCACCAGCAGGACGGCCACAAACAGGTTGTTCACTGCCTGCAGCACATTTTCCGTGCGAATGGCGATCCAGTAGCCGGAAGCGGTCAGCACAAGACCCGCAAGGGCCAGCACCCACCGGGTTTTGGGCTCCTTCTCCCCGGCCCGGCTGCTCTGCAGCAGTTCCATGGGATTTGCGATATGAATCTGCCGGAGATTATTCAGCAGAATACAGACAAAAATCATCAGAAACAGAAGGAACGAAGACCTGATGGATTCCACGGAAACGGAAAATTCCAGAGGAGTCTCGATACCGTTGATCCTCAGCAAAAGCAGGAAAAACAGCCGGGACAGCAAGATGCCGCCTCCGGTTCCCAAAACAAAACTGCCTGCGAATACCAGCAGACTTTCATACCCCAGGATCCTGGCAATATGACGTTTTTCCATGCCAAGCATATTATAAAGCGCCAGCTCCCGCTTCCTCTGTTTCATCAGGAAACTGTTGGCATAAAACAGGAAGATCACGGAAAACAGTCCCACAATACCGCTTCCGATAGTGAGGATTCCATATACATAATCTCCGCCCCTCAGCTGCCGGATTCCTTCATTGAGGGCGATGGATGAGACAATATAGAAAACCGCCATCGTGCCGATACAGGTAAGAAAATAGGGACCGTAGGTGCGGCTGTTTTTTCTGAGATTCATGGCAGCCATTTTCAGATAAAACGTTTTATTCATGTCGGTCACCGCCTGTCGCAATCATGGTAAGAGTATCGGAAATTTTCTGATACATCCGCTCATCATTTTCCCCGTTCCGGTAAATCTGGTGAAATACCTGGCCATCCTTGATAAACAGTACTCTTCTGGCGCAGCTGGCCGCCCGGACACTGTGGGTCACCATCAGGATTGTCTGTCCCTCCCGGTTCAGCTCCTGAAACAGTCCCAGCAGGCTTTCCGAAGCCCTGGAATCCAGTGCTCCCGTGGGTTCATCAGCCAGCAAAAGCTGCGGTTGCGTGATCAGCGCCCTTGCCACCGCGGTCCTCTGTTTCTGCCCTCCGGAAACTTCGTAGGGATATTTTTTCAGGATTTCCTGAATTCCCAGCTTTTTTGCCAGGGGCAGCAGCCGCCTTTTCATTTCCGCAGGTTCCTTGCCCGCCAGCACCAGCGGAAGAAATATATTATCTTCCACAGTAAACGTATCCAGCAGATTAAAATCCTGAAACACGAACCCCAGATTGTTCCGGCGAAAGGCAGCGATCTCCTTCTCCCGGATTTTTGTAATATCTTTGCCGTCAAGCAGCACCACTCCTCCCGTAGGTTTGTCCAGAGCAGCCAGGATATTCAGCAGCGTGGTTTTCCCGCTGCCGCTTTCTCCCATGATCGCCACATACTCCCCTTTTTCCACGGAAAAGTTCACATCTGTCAGGGCCTGGACCTGATTTCCTCCAAAACGGGTGGTATAGATTTTCTTCAGGTTTTCCACATGCAGTATTTCCATTTGCGCAGCTCCTCTCTTTCTTCGCCGTCTGTTTTCCAAAAACGTCTGCCTTTTTCAGACCTGCTCCGGAAAACACCGGCCTTTCTCCATAAACAAAACAGCCCGATGGCTGAACCGTTATGACATCTTCAGTATAATGAAAAAAGAAATGTACTGCCTTAGCTTTGGCTTACATTTCTTTTTCCAACCTTTCATTCTTGTAAGATTCACTGTCACCCAGCTTTAACTTCAGATCCGTCATATCCATGCCGATCCGCACCGTCGTCCCTTTTCCCGGCTGAGAATCAATATAAATTCTGTGGGAAAGCCGTTTCAGAATGCGACTGCACAGATACAGCCCCAATCCGGTGGCCTGCTTCTGCCTGCGTCCGTTGAAACCGGTAAACCCCCGCTCAAACACTCTTGGGAGGTCTTCCCGGCGGATACCGATGCCTGTATCGGTGATGGCAAGCGTGTGGGGGCCGTCCATCCAGATACGGATGGAACCTCCGTTTTTCGTGTATTTCACCGCATTGGATATCAGCTGTTCCAGTACAAATTCCAGCCACTTTTCATCTGTGAGCACCTGTGTTTTCACCGGTTCATATACCAGACGCAGCTTTCTGGCAATAAAGAAACGGGAATATTTTTTCACTGCCTGCCGGATAATGGCATCCAGATCGCAGGTTTTGATCAGCAGATCGCCGTTCATATCCTCCAGTCTCAGATAGGAAAGCACCATCTGCACATACTGCTCCACCCGAAACAGTTCCATCTCCATCTCCCGTTTTCCCAAAAATTCTTCTTTCTGCATCAGGAGACGCAGGGCGGAAATGGGTGTTTTGATCTGATGAGCCCACACCGTATAATATTCTTCCCGTTCCTTCTGCTGCCGCCGTATGGCGGCCTCCCGCTCCTCTGACTGACGGCAGACCGCTTTCGCAAGCGCCTGATAATCCCTTTCCAGCAGGCCGGATGCCTCCGGAAGTCCTTCCCCCAGAAAATGCTTCTGGCGCAGGGCGTCCGCCAGCATCCGGTGCCGTGTGCGTGTTTTCATGTAATCTCCGACCAGATAAATGAGGAACCCCGCAAGGGTAAGTCCAAAGGCATACAGACAGCCGGATACCGGCAGATGATACAGCCAGCTGATCAGCATATAAAGTCCGCTTATCGCCAGATAAGCGGCTGTAATTTTTATTTTCTCTCTGAGCCACTGCCAGAAAATTTTTTCTTTTTCTTCCATTTTCCGTTCACTTCACCAGATATCCCATACCCTTTTTTGTGGATATGAAGTCCGTAAGCTGTGCCTGCTCCAGTTTTTTCCTCAGCCGGGCCACATTGACGGTAAGCGTATTATCATCAATAAAGCTGTCCGTCTCCCAAAGCTGTTCCATAATGGCGTCTCTGGAAACCACCTGACCCCTGTGCTCCATCAGCATCCGCAGAATCCGGTATTCATTTTTTGTCAGATCAATGGTCTGTCCCCCGTAATCCAGCGTACCATCCGACAGATTCAATATGGCTCCCCGGTGCTCCAGAATCTCTGTCCTGCCTCCAAATTCATAGGTTCTCCGCAGCAGGGCCTGAATCTTGGCGGTGAGCACATGGAGATCGAACGGTTTGGCGATAAAATCATCTCCGCCCATATTCATGGCCATAACAATATTCATATTATCTGAGGCGGAGGACAGAAAGATCACCGGCACCCTGGAAACCTCCCGGATCCTGCCGCACCAGTGAAAGCCGTTGTAAAAAGGCAGAGAGATATCCAGCAGTACCAGATGCGGACTGCAGGCGGCAAATTCCGTCATCACATGTTCAAAATCCTCTGCCGTCACCGCTTCATATCCCCAGCTTCTGATATGGGAGGCTACGGCATCGGCAATGACCGCATCATCCTCCACCAGAAATATCCGGTACATACTACAAAATCTCCAGACGATAGCCCGCCTCATAGGTTTCCCCCGGACCGGCCTGCTGCTCCCACTTCCGTTCTTCCAGGGTTCCGGAGAAATCCACCCCGTCGGGAATACCGAACCACGGTTCAAAGCAGACGAAAGGCGCGTCCGTCTTCTCCGGCGACCAGAACGCCGTCACCGGACTGTTGGTGTAAAGCCGGATGTAAGGCTTTTTGTCCGGACCCGCAAGAAATGCGGATTTCACCTGATAATTGTCAAACATCAGTGCATCGTAGTCGAACATTCCCGGCGTAATCCGGTGCAGTCCTTCTTCCAGATGGAAACTGTGGCTCTTATCGCCCACCCGTCCGGTAGCCAGATCCACCATCAGGTAATCCAGCGTATCGTCATCATCTTCAAATCCCAGATAGGCTTTCGTCTTATCCGGCTCCCCTGTCAGCGGACACCGCAGTGCCGGGTGTCCTCCGATGGAAAAATACATCACCCGATCCTCCCGGTTTTTCACCCGCCACATGACCTGCAGGGTATTGCCCTCCAGCCGGTAGCCGGCCTCCAGCCGGAAATGGAACGGATACTGCTCATACGTTTCTTCATCATCCTCCAGAGCCAGCCACAGCTCATTGTCTGTTTGGGAAACCAGCGTAAAATCTTTGTCTCTGGCAAATCCGTGCTGCTTCATGGTATACGTTTTTCCCTGATAACGGTACTGTCTGTCGCGGAAATTTCCCACCACAGGAAACAGCAGCGGAGATATGCCCGTCCAGTATCTGGCATCCCCGTTCCAGAGATACGAAACGCCCGTCTCCCTGTTTTCCAGAGCGCAGAGTTCCGCACCATGCGCCCGCACTGAGGCCGTCAGCAGTTCATTCTCTATCTTATATGTGATCATATATCCTGTTCCTTCCTTTCTGTATAACCGGTTCCCTGTGTTTTCTCTAAGACTGCCGGCCATCTATCTTTACATAATCCTGGTAAACGTACGCTTCCCGTCCTTCATAAAGAATTATTACCCATCCGCCTTCCTGCCCCACATATTCCGCCGTGTCTCCGGCAGACAGCATTCCGATCACATTGGAACCTGTGGACGCTCCGTCCCTGACATTCACGGGAGAAGTGCAGGTGACCATCCGGACGGCCTTTTCGGTGGGTTCGGGCGTCGGTGTGGCTGTCGCGGTGGGAAACTGCGTGGGACTGACGGTCACCTGACGTCTGGGAAGCTGCGCATCGTCGGTTTTCGGCACTTCTGTCCCGTCTTTTCCGGTATCCGCCACGCTCAGAGACAGGATATCTCCCGCCACATCCAGAGCCTTTCCGCAGCCGGCAGCCAGCATCAGGCAAAGCGCGCCGGCCAGTATCAGACTTATCCGTTTTTTCGTCATCTCATCGTCTCCTTATCTGCTGGTAATGCTTCCCACATTCTTAATCAGAACAGAAATTGTTCCGTCGGGATTTGTAATGAAATCCACCCGGTCATTATTCTGATACTGATCCATGGGGATACGGATCTCAATTCCCGTATCGGTTATCAGATTCTGCTTGCCGTATTTCCTGCTGGTGGCCGGATTGACCGGTTCCATACAGGCATCCGACAAATGATATTTATCCAGTTTCCGGACGACTTCCTCCTTCATCTCTTCCTGTTCCCTGAATATTTTATCCATCAGAACGGGGATCTCCATATGTCCCTCCTCCAGCGCCTGACTGATGATACTTTTCGTCTCCATCTGCACTTCGAACTGTTCCGACTCATTGTAATATTTTTTCTGTACATCATCCACCGCCCGGGTCACCACCGAAAGTCTGGAGCGGGCTGACATTGGCCCCCGGCATTCCAGAAACATCTGGGAAAAATAGTTGGTTTTTACGCCGTTTACCTCGTACTTCTTCTCCACCAGACGGATGGCGCAGTCTTCCAGACGGATCAGCGCCGCCTCTGAAAGTTTCTGATTTTCTCCCGGAAGAATCGCCTTCTGCTGAATGATGGAATTGGTGTTTCCCCAGGGATCGGAATCCGTCATATGGGTATAAGAGGTTTTGTAATTCATCTTCAGAAGGGCCAGATAATCCCGCTGATTCAGACGGCATCGGGCGATCACCAGATCCGCCGGCGGAATCTCAATATTCCGGTTCATGATCCCATAAAGATGTTCTCCGATTTTCCCGGTAACCTCCACAAAATTATCCGGAGTCAGTCCTCTGATCAACTCTCCGGCCACGGAATTCTCTTCAAACACACAGTCTCTGGCATCATCGCTTTCCAGCAGCCGGAAAATATGCGCCCGCAGAAAATCCCCGAAATCGGAGCCCCAGTCCAGAAGCTGATCCGACAGTACGGGAATTCCCGCAGAGGAATCCATGATATGTACGATCACCTGCTGAAGCTGTATATCTTCTTTCTGCATACTTTTTCTTTTCCTTCCGTCTGTAAAATCTTACAGTTGTTACCTGTTTAGGATACTACAAAAGCCGCCGGCGCGCCACCCCAAAACTGCTGTATTTTCAGGATTCCATTGCTTTTTTTCTCTCATTATTCTACAATAGAGCTATGATTTTGTAACAAAAGGGAGAGAATTTTATGCACATGCACAGTACCACCACAGACAGCGATTTCAGCAAGGGAAGCGTCCGGGGCAACATTCTCAGGCTGGCGGGTCCCATGACGCTGGCTCAGCTGATCAATCTGCTTTACAACATTATCGACCGGATGTACATCGGCCATTTACCGGAAAATTCCACGCCGGCGCTGACCGGCCTGGGCCTCACCTTTCCCATCATCACCATTGTCACCGCCTTCTCCAACCTGTTCGGGATGGGCGGCTCCCCTCTGTTTTCCATTGCCAGGGGAAAACGGGAGGAAGAGCAGGCGGGGCGCATCATGGGAACCACCTTCTCCATGCTGGTGATCGCAGGTGTGGTGCTGACTGTCCTGGTCATGCTGATCAAAGAACCGCTGCTGTATCTTTTCGGCGCCAGCGACCAGACCTTTCCCTATGCGGATCAGTATCTTTCCATTTATCTGCTGGGAAGCACCTTCGTCATGATCAGTCTGGGAATGAACAATTTCATCAACGCCCAGGGCTTTGCCCGCAAGGGGATGCTGACGGTTCTGATCGGAGCGGTTTTAAACATCATCCTGGATCCCATTTTCATCTTTGTTTTCGGCATGGGGGTACGGGGCGCCGCTCTGGCCACCATTCTTTCCCAGTTGGTATCCGCCATATGGGTTCTTCATTTTCTGGTGGGAAAACAGGCGGTGGTGCGTCTGACCCGGCCCAATCTGCGGGTACACTGGCCGCTGCTGAAGAATATCCTCGGCCTTGGTACCTCCGGCTTCGTAATGTCCGTTACCAACGGTCTGGTACAGATCGCCTGCAATGCCACCCTGCAGACCTGGGGCGGTGATATCTATGTAGCGGTCATGACCGTCATCAACTCCATCCGCGAGGTGGTTTCCATGCCGGTGAACGGCCTGACCAACGCCGCTCAGCCGGTGCTGGGATTCAATTACGGGGCCGGGGAGTATCGGAGGGTAAAAACCGGCATCCGGTTCATGTCCATCATCTGTGTGGTCTACACTACGCTGATCTGGATCATCCTGCTGATTTTTCCCCGCCCCTTCATCCATCTGTTCAACAGCAGCGCGGATCTGCTGAAGCTGGGCGTCCCGGCCATGACCGTGTATTTCTTCGGCTTCTTCATGATGTCTCTGCAGTTTTCCGGTCAGTCCACCTTTGTGGCTCTGGGAAGATCAAAAAACGCCGTTTTCTTCTCTCTGTTCCGGAAAGTAATCATTGTGGTACCTCTGACACTGCTGCTTCCCCATGTGGGCGGGCTGGGGGTCTACGGAGTTTTTCTGGCGGAACCCGTCTCCAACTTCATCGGCGGAGCCGCCTGTTTCATCACCATGATGCGGACCGTCTGGCCCGCGCTCGGAGAAAAAAAGCGGTAATTTCACCGGCGGCAAAAACAGACTGCGGAAACATTTTCCTTCCGCAGACCGCAAAAACCGGAAGTCCGGTCCTTCAGAGAACACTGCAGCCGCAGCGTTTTCCTCTGGTTCCGGGCTTCCGGTTTTTCATTCGCGACAATGGAAGGCCGGCAGCGCATCCATTCCAATTGTTCCTTTCTGTCCGGTCAGATCCGGTCCGTTCTCAGAAAGATTTTCCGGATCACGGGGATCTCCTTTTTCAATCCATCCAGACTGGCAATCCGCCATTCCCAGTTGGGGCTTCCCACGGTTCCCGGCGTATTGATTCTGGCCTCATCTCCCAGATCCAGAATATCCTGCACCGTGATCATGGACAGCTGCGCTACACTCTGCATCACCGCCTCGGCAAACCGGTGGGCGATCTTCGGTTCCCGGCATCCTTTTTTCTCCAGGATTTCATCGACGCCTTTCCGCACCTCTTCGTCCTGCCCCAGATACCATCCCTTAATCGTCTGGTTATCGTGGGTTCCCGTGTAGAGAATCAGATTCTCCCGGTCGGGGAAATCATTGTTCTCCTCCTTGGGATCCAGCGAGAACTGATAAATCTTCATTCCCTTGAAGCCGTAATGGTCTCTCAGCACACCCACCTCCGGGCGCAGCATTCCCAGATCCTCGATGACAATCTCAATCTCCGGGTACAGCTTCAGAAGCTGGTCGAACACCTCATAGCCGGGCGCCTCCACCCACTCTCCGTCCATGGCGGTGGGGCAGTCGGCGGGAATCTTCCAGAAGGTATCAAAAGCCCGGAAGTGATCGATCCGCACAATATCAAACAGTGCCTTGTTGTAGCCGATCCGCTCCGTCCAGAACCGGTAATCGGTCTTTTTCATGTAATCCCAGTCATAGATGGGATTTCCCCAGCGCTGGCCGGTGGGGCTGAAATAATCCGGCGGAACTCCCGCGATGTATGTGGGTCGGAAGTTTTCATCCAGCAGGAAATTCTTCGCGTTGGCCCACACATCCAGGGAATCCAGTCCCACATAGAAGGGCAGATCGCCCATGATACGGATCCCCAGGCCGTTCACATAGGATTTCAGTTCCATCCACTGGCAGAAAAAGGTGTACTGGAGAAACATCTGATACTGAATTTCTTCCTCCAGCCCCTCCGGAAATTCTTCCTTCTGCTCCTGGATCCAGTTTCTGTCCTTCTCCTCCCAGTCCAGCCAGCAGACGCCGCCGTTTTTATTTTTCAGGGTGATAAACACCGCATACTGGTATACCCAGTCCTGGGAAGCAAACTCCTCATAATTCTCGTCCGGCACAAATCTGGTAAATGCCCGGCGCAGATAAGGCTCCTTGTGGGCACGCACCCCCTGGTAATCAATGGAAGCCGAATTTTCTCCAAAGGCTTCCGGTTCCTGATCCAGCAGCCCGTCCTCCCACAGTTTTTCCAGGCTGATATACAGCGGATCTCCTGCGAAAGATGAGTAGGGCTGATAAGGTGAATTGCCGTACCCCAGGGGATTCAGCGGCAGAATCTGCCAGATGGAAGCCCCCATTTCATAGAGAATGTCGGCGAATTCATAGGATGCTTTTCCGAAATCCCCCACTCCGCACCTGGACGGAAGCGATGCCAGCGGCATCAGAACTCCCGCCTGTCTTGTATTATTCATACCTTCCTCCTTCTGAAGCCGCAGGGCGGCTTCCACTTTTATATTGGCCGCCGAACAGGCGGCATCTCTTCACAGATGCCCGGATCTCCTCAGCGGTTTCCTTACGATAGTCTCCTCACTCCTGTTTTATGGAGCAGGATCTAATCCAGTTTAATATTTTTCAAAGCGGCGGCAAACGCATTGTTCAAAGGCTCCTCCGCCTCCTTCTGCTGTTTCTTCATATAGGCTGCCACATCCCGTTTCGAGACGCCGCCGCCCTCCTTTTTCCGTCTCTCCTGGAATTTTGAGAGGCGTTCCTTATGGCCGCAGGAGCAGACAAACATGCTTTCCTCGCCTTTTCCCACCATTTCCATCCGCTTGTGGCAGACGGGGCAGCGGGCGTTGGTGATACGGGAGATGGTCTCCCGGTAGCCGCATTCCCGGTCCTGGCAGACCAGAAGCTTTGCCTTTTTGCCGTTGACCGCCAGAAGCCGCCTTCCGCAGCGGGGACATTTCTTATTGGTCATGTTCTCATGGCGGAAGGTGCCTTCCTCCGTGCGGATTTCGTCCAGCAGCCGGTTGGTGTAATCCCGGATTTCCCCCATAAATTTCCCATCGTCCAGCTGGCCTTTGGCAATCCGGGACAGTTTCATTTCCCAGTCCGCCGTAAGCTCCGGTTTTCTCAGATCCGCCGGCACCAGTTTCAGAAGCTGCCGGGCCTTGGAGGTGAGATGGATTTCCTGCCCCTTTTTCTCCAGCAGAAAGCTGTTGAACAGTTTTTCGATGATGTCCGCCCGGGTGGCCACCGTCCCCAGACCGCCGGTCTCGCCCAGCGTTCTGGCCATCTCGCGGCTGCCGCTGGTCATGTATTTCACCGGGTTTTCCATGGCGGAAAGAAGGGTTGCCTCTGTGAACCGTCCCGGCGGCGTTGTCTTCCCTTCCCTGAGCTGGATACGGGAAATGGCCAGTTCCTCGCCTTCCTTCAGGCCGGGAAGCAGCTGTCGGCGCAGCTCCTGCTCCTCCTCTTCCTCTTCTTCCCGGTTTTCATAAACTTCCCGCCAGCCGCTCTGTTTCACCACATCGCCTCTGGCCGCCAGCTCTTCGCCGCCGCAGCGGGCGGTGAGCATGGTCTCCTCATAAATGCAGGGCGGATACAGCGCCGCCAGAAATCTCCGCACCACCAGATCGTAAATCTTCCGCTCCCGGTCCGTCATATGGGTCAGATCCACAAACTGTTCCGTGGGGATGATGGCATGGTGATCGGAAACCTTCGCGTCGTTTACAAAGGAAAGCTTCTTCGGATCCAGCTTCTGCCCCCTGATTTTGGCCGCCAGCTTCCGGTAGGGTCCCGTCCCGCAGGCTTCCAGCCGCTCCCCGATGGTCCCCACCACGTCGCTGGTCAGATACCGGGAATCCGTCCGGGGATA
Source organism: Candidatus Pullilachnospira intestinigallinarum (assembly GCA_018711275.1). Classification (GTDB taxonomy): domain Bacteria; phylum Bacillota; class Clostridia; order Lachnospirales; family Lachnospiraceae; genus Pullilachnospira; species Pullilachnospira intestinigallinarum. The sequence continues at coordinate 4,337 of DVIN01000084.1, read as the reverse complement.
GGTGAGCACCTTGTGAGTTTCATAAAGCTGCTGCATGATGTTCAGGGTTTCCTTGGCGGAATAGCCGAACTTCTTGTTGGCGTCCCGCTGCAGCTCCGTCAGGTCATAAAGAAGGGGCGCGTACGTTTTTTTCTCCCGCTTCTCCACCTTCTCCACCACCAGAGGACTGTTCTTCATCTTTTTCAGCAGATCTTCCATCCGCTCCTTCTGAAAAGAACGGGTGCTGCCGGATTTTTTATCCCTCCAGGTAAAGGTCACCTGCCCGGCCTGGATCGTGATCCCGTAATAGCTCTGGGGCACAAAGCTGCGGATCTCTTCCTCCCTGGCCGCGATCATGGCCAGCGTCGGCGTCTGTACCCGGCCGCAGGAGAGCTGGGCATTGTATTTGCAGGTCAGCGCCCGGGTGGCATTGATGCCCACCAGCCAGTCCGCCTCCGCCCGGCACACCGCCGCGTGATACAGATTGTCATACTCCCGGGCATCCCTCAGATGGGAAAATCCCTCCCGGATGGCCTTGTCGGTGACAGAGGAAATCCACAGCCGCCGGCAGGGTTTCTGATTTCCCGCCTTTTTCAGAATCCACCGGGCCACCAGCTCCCCTTCCCGGCCCGCGTCGGTGGCAATGACAATGTCCTTCACATCTTTCCGGTGAATCTGCTGCTTCACCGCCTGATACTGCCCTCCGGTCTGCCGGATCACCTGGATTTCCATTTTCCGGGGCATGATGGGGAGATCCTCCATCTTCCATTCCTTATATTTCTTGTCGTATCCCTCCGGATCCGCCAGCTCCACCAGATGTCCCAGCCCCCAGGTGACCACATACCGGTCCCCTTCCATGTAGGCGTTGCTTTTTTTGGAGCATTTCAGCACCCGGGCGATATCTCTTCCCACCGACGGCTTTTCCGCAATTACCAGTGTCTTCATATTTCCTCTCTCTCCGGCCGCATGGCCATAAAGGTATCCCCGCAGGGGATTTCCTCCTCATCCTGCACCACCAGTGTGGCCACCGCCCGCTCATTATACTGGGAAGAAATGATCCCCCCCGTGGAAAGCCGGGAATAGATGCCGGCAAATTCTCCGTTGTACACATACAGTCCCGACATATTGGTGTAGGGAACCATCTGCGGAACCTTGTCCCGGAAACAGATATTGTCCGTCCGGTACGGGTGGTAATACTCCTGGAAAATGTAATTCTGATTCCAGTGTTCCCGGACAATGGCCTCCCACTTTTGCTGTCCGAAATCAATCCCCGCGTACACGCCTCTGGAGGCGTAGGAATCCAGCGGTTTGAGAATCCACCGGTCTTTCTGGCGGATAATCTCCTCCTGTGTACTGTACCGGTCGTCCATCAGATTGGTGTAGGGAATGTGATCCTGAACAAACGCCTGCTCTTCGGCAGTCAGAAGGCTCAGAGTCGGTTCCTCTCTTAAAATCTTAAACAGCCACTTGTTGTGGGGAATCTGGGTACAGAGGGAGCCGATCACACAGACGTTCTGATCCTTCACCGCCTGGATGAAAGGCTGGACCTCCTCATAATGGGCCATGATATCGCAGGTCACCGCCCGGCGGTAAATCACATCCACCGGATGTCCCGCCGCCGAGTACAGATGCCCGTCCCGGTAAGTCATGTCCCGGATATTGCAGATCTCCGTCTCGCAGCCCGCCTTCCGGAATCTGGCCGCAAACTCCTGAAATTCATTGACGCAACAGTGATCCATAAAATCCGTGATCACCACATAGGGATGCTCCACCCGTTTCTCATAGGTGGCATACAGCTCCAGAAACGTCTGAACCCAGCTGTCGTACAGTTCAAAACTTTTGAAATGGTACTTTTTCAGCATTTCCTGATGCGCGTTGTTCAGAGACAAGGCCTGGTTCAGCACATAATCCTCGTTCATGGCGCTGGTGCCGTCGGTGTTGATCTCGCAGAACTTGAAACTCCAGTCCTCTTCGTTGAAAAAAATATCAAACCGGGCGATGGGCAGGAGGGAATCATACCGGTTGGGAACCAGAATCAGTTCCTCCAGTTCCCGGGAAAAGGGAAAAATCTCCCGGTACCGGGGATTTCTCAGGTATTCCCGGATCACCTTTTCCAGAATCCCGTAGGTGGTATGTACCACCTGCCGGAAAAAGGCGATTTCTTTTTCCGTAAAAATCTTGGGAATGTGGAGCGTATGCACCACCAGTCCGTTGTAGGCCGCCGTGGAGTGATCCAGATACTCTTTGATGGCAGCCCCGGAATCGGCGCTTTCCTGAAAATGCTCCTGGATATACGTCTTATATTCCGCAGCGATCTGCCGCATTTTTTCACTCTTCATAATATTGTGTCAAATTCCTCTTTTCTTCTATCATTAATTCCATCGGATGCAAAAGCGCCTGCTCATCCGGCCGCAGATGGCTTTTGGCCATCCGCACCGCCATCCGGCAGTATTCCGCCGCCGGCATCCCGTAGATTTCTCCCTCAAATCCCCTCTCCATCAGGCTGTCCTCCGCCGCCAGGATTTCCTTTTCTCCCACCGGAGCCGCCAGGATCCGGGCCAGCGCGTCCTCGTGGAAGAAAATACCTTTCACCAGCGCCAGATAGGCGCACACATGGGAAAAAGGCATACTGTCCGCCGCCCGCAGCTCCAGATAATGCTTCAGACGTACATCCAGAAACGTCATGGAAAGGATATGCTCCACCTGTTGGGGAGACAGCAGCTCCTCCTTCCAGATATCCGCCGCCGTCCGGTCTCTCACATAGGAATCCTGTCCTTTGGCATCCGGCACAAAAATCAGCGGAAGCCGCATCAGATATTCCGCGTAGGACCGGAATCCGAAATCCTCCGAAAACAGGCCGGGACAGATCCCGCACCGTTTGGGATCCACATCCCGCCAGATGGCGGTGCGCGTCAGGTGCCCCTTTGCCGGCTGCCCCTCAAAAACCGGGGTGCAATCGGTGAGCAGCTTGATGGCCGGCCCCAGAATGTAAGCCGCCCGCATCTTTCTCACACAGTCCTCCTGGCTGAAATAGTCGATGGAAATCTGGGCCGACGCGGTGCCCCGCATCATATGGATCCCCCGGCTTCCGGAGGTTTTGAAATAATCGTCCATGCAGACGTACCGCTTCTTTGGGATCAGGGAAAGCTCGGACGCCGTGCTTACCGGCTGATATCCCCGGGTCACCAGCCGGTATCCGTAAGATTCCAGAATGGGTGTGATCTGGCTGATGAAATGGCGGTAAATCTGGCGGATATGACTGATCTCCCCTCTGGGATTCACACTGATCTCCAGCTGAGCCGCCGGCTCCAGGGACAGGGAATAATCGCTGTTATACAGTCCCAGAAGATGATCCCCCTCATAATAGGAATGGGGATACTGCTCTTCTATCTCCCGGAGAATGGCCTCTACGCCCCGCTCCCCGTAATAGGATATGCTCCTGCCTGTGGATTTGTCCACAATAAAATGCTCCACCTCCAGCCCCAGCTTCTGAAAACAGTCCATCTTGCAGCCCCGCTCAAAATGGCGGATAAGGCGAGAGAGATTTTCTTCATAATAATTCATCGTCTCTGATTTTCCAGTCATCTTTCTTTTCGTGTAACGTTCATCCAATCTGTTAGTGTTAGTATATCGAAATCATGGGAAATAATCAAGTTTTCACAACAATTCCGCCGGATTGTTTTTTCCGGGGCTGTGTGCTATCATCAAACAGGAAGAATCCATTACTTTTACAGGAGGAATTACCAAATGATTGCTCTTTCTGAAGTGTTTTCCCACGCGGGCGTCTTTCAGTACGGCACCGTGGATACGGCTTCCATTGCATTTTCCGGGGAAGTCCGCAGGATGTGTGAAGTGAATACCTGCCGCCAGTACGGCAGAACCTGGGCATGCCCTCCGGGTCTGGGAACCCTTGCGGAATGTCAGAAAAGGATACAGAGTTATGAAAAAATGGTGGTGTTCAGCGCCCGCTATGATCTGGAGGATTCCTTCGACTATGAAGGAATGATGGCGGGCATGAGCGCCTTCAGGGAAGTGTGCCGGGCCATCCACCGGAAGGTGCAGCCCTTGCTGGAGCATTTTCTGATTCTGTCCAACGAGGGCTGCGATCTCTGCAGCAAATGTACCTACCCGGAGGCCCCCTGCCGTTTTCCGGATCGTTCCCACGGCTCCATCGAAGGCTACGGCATCCTGGTTTCCGACCTGGCCGGTCAGGCAGGCATCAACTATTATAGTTGTCACTAATTAACTCGACTTTTCAAGAGACAATGTTTCAACCTGTGCTTCTTCATTCGGATTGATTTCATCAAGTCGATATTTCCAGTGATAGACAACAGGGGTATCATTGATCTCTTCAAAAT
>DVIN01000083.1 GCA_018711275.1 Candidatus Pullilachnospira intestinigallinarum | reverse complement strand
CAGAGAGTGTCGCGGCGCGGCTCCGTGATAATCATTTTAAAGGTGATGTGGTGGAAATCTCCGTCCGGGATAAAGATTTGTACAGCTTTACCCGCCAGCATAAGATTTCGATGCCAACCAATATCACCAGTGAGATTGCCGCTGTGGCCATGAAGCTGTTTCGGGAAAGCTATAAATGGGAGAAGCCGATCCGGAGCATGGGTGTCCGTGTGTCGGATCTGGTTCTGGAGGACTGTCCAATACAGCTTGACCTGTTCATCAGCCAGGAGCAGCGTGAGAAACAGCACAGGGTGGATGTGGCGGTGGATACGATCCGTAGAAGGTTTGGATTCTATGCGATTCAACGGGGACTGATGTACACAGACCGCAAATTAGCCGCGCTGAACGCAAAGGAGGACAATGTCGTTCATCCTCACGGCTATATGGAAAGAGGAAACAGAACCGGCGCATATGCCGGATAGTTGTACCGGAAAACGAGGTGTAAGCGATGGAGGAACAGAAAAGCTGCAAAGTATATGTAGATGTAGGGGTAGAGTTTACTGCAGAAGGAAAGATGCGCCCTTCCTGGATACGCTGGACGGACGGACATATATTTCAGATTGACCGGATAAAACAGATCTGCAGAGCGGCCAGCCGGAAGGCAGGCGGCGTGGGACTGCGGTATACGGTAATCATCAGCGGGCAGGAGTCTCAGCTGTATTATGAAGAAAACTATAAATGGTTTGTGGAAGCTAAACATCCGCAGTGAAGATGAATGAGATTATTTTCTAACGCTGTCTTGGGAAGCAAAGGCAGCCGATACAGATAGAGAACCGGCAGCGCAGCTTCGCGCGACGGAACTTGCTGGTTACATACTGCGTGTCCCCCGATTTCCTTTCCCTTTATCGGGCCAGCACGCTTAGAAAGGATTTTATAAGATGAACGAATGATGAAGGGAGATTGAAAAATGAGCCGCAAAAATACACAGACATTAAACAGCATTCGGAGGCTGTGCCGGATGCAGGAGCTAGATGAAAAAACATTGTATGACCGTTCCAAACTGATTTTATCCGCATACCGGGATATCTGCTGGTCAACGGCGGGACGGGCTGACCAGGTGCGGGAGGATCTGATCTGCTACTGCGGTTCCCAGCTGGATGACGCATTGATTTATCTGGAAACCTTCGCGCCGGATGAAGCCAGGGAACATTTTGAGGAACGGATAAAGACTTTGTTTGAAACACGCTGGATGATCGAACTGGTGGAAGATACTATGGTGCGGGTCAGAGACTACCCCTGCAACGGGAATCTGTACTGCGAGATTCTTTCCAAATGCTATCTGACCTGCTTTAAATATAGAGAGCCGGAACTTTTGGAAATTCTCGATATGGAGCGCAGTACCTTTTACGACAAGAAAAAGGAAGCGGTGCTGGTATTCGGACTGTCTCTGTGGGGGGCGTCCATACCAAAGCTAAAAGGATTTCTTGGACATACAGATGAAGAAGCCGAGTATTGGGAAGACAACTATGGATATGGCTGTATGGAAGAATCAGTCCGACGAAAACCCGACCTTTTCCCGACTAAATCCCGATGAAAGTCCGATAGAATCCCTACTGAAAGTCCGACTTTGGTTCTGCTATGATTGCTATGCTGGCAGAAGTACGGTATAACAGTCAGGATAATTGAATAGATAAAATTCAGCCTTGTGCCTTTGATGGGCGCAGGGCTTTTTTTATGCCGTCTGCCAGACATTCGGCACAGATGAGAGTCAGAGGTGAGTAAGCCTCCGGCTCTTTTTCTGTGTCTGCGAAGGAGGGCTGGCAGGTGTCAAAAAGGTTCTGGTATAACGCCAGATATCCGTGATCCCGGGTTAATGAACAAACATTCAAGACCAGAGAAAGGAGATCGCGGATATGGCGAAAACAATTTATTTGGTGAAAAAGAACCCGGAAAGCAAAAAAGAAAACACAGAATGGATGCAGATGAGCGGAGAAGAATTTTATCGTTTTACCCATTCGGAGGAAGGGAAAGGAAGGTACTTCATTCATTTGACGGATGATGTTGGATATGAGGCAGATGAGATTTACATTGAGGCGGGATATGAAGAATTCTGTTCCTGGAAACAGGAGGATAATCGCCACAGATATCTAGTAGAATGCAGGGATGAAATGTTGATCCTGTCATCAGATGTTCAGGTCAGTGAAGATGGTCAGCTGATTGACATGGTGGTAGACGATAAGATTTCGATTGAGGAGGACTATGCAGAACAAGATGAGCGAGAACGATTCAGAACAATTATCCGGAGTTTGGAATCGGAAGAAAGGGAACTTTTGAACGTCATGTATTTGAGTGGCAGAGTCCGTACAGAACAGGAGACTGCAAATGAGCTTGGCATATCCCGCGACATGGTAAAAAGACGTAAGAAAAAACTTTTTTCAAAAATTCAAAAACTTTTGCGCCCAAAATTCTAAAAAGTTCAGCAATAGGAGGGGTGAAGGGACAAACTTCACTTCTCAAGGCCCAGGGCCTGATGAACGTAGTTGTTCTTTCCATGCAGATTGAAAAGAAAATACGCATTCATCAGGTACAGTCCTGTGATGGGAAGCCACATCCAGTGGTACGCCATGATCCTGTAAAGGGGAGCGGTTAATGCCAGCTGGTAAGTGCCGGACAGCTTCCGGCATGGCGAAGATCCAGCACAGGGATAATGAGACTTCCGTCCAGCCACAGCCCCGCAGGAAGCGGGATCACGCAATGGGGACGGCCCGGCGAGAACCGCGGGGAGGTTAGATGCCTATGGAGCCGGAAGCATCCGGCCGCCTGGTGATTTCCCATGTATCGGGGTGCCGGGGACAAATAGATACAGACGCAAAAATATCTTTAAGATGCGGAGACTGGCTTTATGTCAGCCTCCGCTTTTACATACAGCGAAGGAGGATAAAGAATATGA
>DVIN01000082.1 GCA_018711275.1 Candidatus Pullilachnospira intestinigallinarum | reverse complement strand
GAAGATTTCCGCAGGCGCAGGCTTCATCGTAGCCCTGACCGGCGAGATCATGACGATGCCCGGACTGCCGAAGGTACCGGCTGCCGAGAAGATCGACGTGGACGAGAACGGAAAGATCACCGGTCTGTTCTGATCGCGTCTGTGGACGGAACTGTAAGCCGGCAGGTGCCGGCAAAGCGGTAGAAAAAGAAATTTCCCGGGGGGCCCTAGGGTCCCCCGGAATATATGCAAGAAAGATAAAGGAGACGATAACGATGGGATTTTCAACAGTACCTTGTAACGAATTTGTGGAGGTTCTTGCTTCCAAGGCTCCCGTTCCGGGCGGCGGCGGCGCATCTGCTCTGGTGGGAGCTGTGGGAACTGCTCTTGGAAATATGGTGGGAAGCCTGACTGTCGGCAAGAAAAAATATGCCGACGTGGAGGCGGAAATGTATGAACTGAAAGCCAAATCCGATAAGCTGCAGGCAGAACTGCTGCATCTGATTGAGAGAGACGCGGAGGTTTTTGAACCGCTCTCCAAAGCTTACGGCATGCCAAGAGAAACCGAGGAAGAGAAGGCGGAGAAAGCAAGAGTGATGGAGATCGTTCTGAAAGATGCCTGCTCTGTTCCCATGGAGATTATGGAAAAGTGCTGTGAGGCCATTGACATTATCGAGGAATTTGCGGCAAAGGGTTCTGCTCTTGCCATCAGTGATGCCGGCGTGGGCGTGGCTTTCTGCAAGGCTGCCTTAAAAGGAGCGAGTCTGAATGTTTACATTAACACCAAGTCCATGAAAAACAGAGAGTACGCGGAAGAACTCAACGCAAAGTGTGACGCAATGCTGGAGAAGTACACGAAGAAAGCAGATGAGATTTTTGACAGCGTACTGGGCAGATTGAAATAGCAGAAAATCCAAAGTACAGGCTTTCTGTTATTATGAATAAGAGGAGGAACCATAGAAATGGCAAAGCAGTTACTGGGTAAAGAAGTCAACGCCTCTCTGAATGAGAGAATCAAAGCGGATGTGGCCGCGCTGAAAGAAAAAGGAATCACCCCCACGCTGGGTATTATCCGTGTGGGAGAAAACGGAAGCGATATTTCTTACGAGAAGGGAGCTACCAAACGTTGTGAGACGCTTGGCGTGGAGTGTGTGAAATTTCTTCTTCCGGAAGATGTGTCACAGGAAGAACTTCTGGCAACGATTGATAAGGTAAACAAAGACGACAGTATTCATGGCGTTCTGCTGTTCCGTCCGCTGCCGAAACATCTGGATCAGTCCGTGATCGAAAACGCGCTGGATCCGGCAAAAGACGTGGACTGTATGACCGATGGCTCCATGGCAGGCGTATTTACCGGAAAGCCTCTGGGATTCCCGCCCTGTACGCCGCAGGCCTGCATGGAGATTCTGGATCATTACGGAATCGACTGCACCGGTAAAAAAGCCGTGGTGATCGGCCGCAGCCTGGTGGTGGGAAAACCGGCAGCCATGATGCTGATCAAGAAAAATGCCACCGTTACTGTGTGTCATACAAAAACGGTTGATATGCCTTCTGTGACCAGAGAGGCTGACATTATCATTGTTGCCGCAGGCCGTGCCGGCGTTGTGGGCGCAGATTATGTGAGACCGGGCCAGACAGTTATCGACGTGGGAATCAACGTAAACGCGGAAGGAAAGCTCTGCGGTGATGTGGATTACGCGGCGGTGGAGCCCATTGTGGATGCCATCACCCCGGTACCGGGCGGAGTGGGAAGTGTGACCACTTCTGTTCTGGTGGACCATGTGGTGGAGGCCGCGAAACGGAAATACATGTAATTTTCCAGGAAAAAGCATTCCCCGGAGCATTCTCAAGGATGAGGATTTCCGGGGCTTTTTCCGTTTGGATATAGACGGAGGTTGAGACAATGAGCAGAGCGCAGGAAGCAATGCGGGCGGTCCGCGATAATATGGGAAAGGTGCTGGTGGGAAAAGAGCAGACCATCGATCTGGTACTGGCAAGTCTTGCCGCCGGCGGTCATGTGCTGCTGGAGGATGTTCCGGGAACCGGAAAAACCCTTCTGGCAAAATCCCTGGCCAGATCCCTGGAAGCGGCATTTTCGAGAATTCAGTTTACACCGGATCTGCTGCCCTCAGATGTGACGGGACTGAACTATTACAATCAGAAAGAAGGAGAATTTGTTTTCCGTAAGGGGCCGGTATTTGCCAATATCATTCTGGCGGATGAGATCAACCGGGCGACGCCCAGGACCCAGTCGAGTCTTCTGGAGTGTATGGAAGAGCGGCAGGTGACAGTGGATGGTAACACCAGAAAACTCCAGGAACCGTTTTTTGTCATAGCCACACAGAATCCTCTGGAGACTACGGGAACTTTTCCGCTGCCGGAGGCGCAGCTGGACCGTTTTTTCATGAAGCTGTCCATGGGACTTCCGGATGAGAAAGAAGAACTGAAGATTCTGAATCGCTTTCTGAAGGAAACGCCTTATGAAACCCTGGAGGCGGTCTGCAGCTGTCAGATGGTGATGGAGGCGGGCCGGGAAGTTCGTCAGGTTTTTGTTCATCCGCAGCTGCTGGAATATATGGTAAAGCTGGTGGAGGCCACCCGTGAGAACCGGGAAATCCGTTCCGGAGTCAGTCCCAGAGGAACACTGGCGCTGCTGCACGCATCGCAGGCCATCGGCTGGCTGGAAGGAAGAGATTATGTGGTTCCGGAGGATGTGCAGGCGGTGGCGGTACCGGTAATGGCCCATCGTCTGGTATTATCCAGAGGATATGGAAGCGCGGTAACGGGAGAAGACAGAATCCGTGAAATTCTGGATAAGGTGCCGGTGCCGGTAGAGGAATGGGAGAAGAGATAAGATGACGATCGTGGTAATTTTATTGGGGGCTTTTCTGATAAATTACCTGCTGGACGCCTGTTTCCGTTCTTTCTGGTCAAAAAATCTGACAGTACAGGTACGTTTTCAGGATCAGCCTGCCATGGAGGGACAGGAGGCCCGTCTGACGGAGACCATCGCCAATGGAAAGCGGCTGTTTCTTCCGCTTTTGCAGGTGGGTTTTCAGGTTCACCGGGATCTCTGGTTTTCAGACGGTGAAAATACCAGCGTATCGGACCAGTGCTACAAACGCGATGTGTTTTCCGTGGGAGGTTATCAGAAAATTACCAGGACCATTCCGTTCCGGTGTACGCACAGAGGGTATTATGAGCTGGAAAAAGTGGAACTGGTGACCCGAAGCCCGCTGATGACCCGAAAATATTATGAGACACTGGAAAGCAGGGATTTCTTCTATGTGTACCCCCGTCTGGTGGACAGTGAACAGCTGGACATTTCTTTTCAGAAAGTGATGGGCTCCGTGCTGGCAAGCCGGAATCTTTATGAGGATCCCTTTGAATTCCGTGGAATCCGGGAATACGGGCCTGCGGATCCCATGAATAAAATCAACTGGAAAGCCGCGGCCAGAACCGGGGAACTGATGGTCAATCTGTACGGATCCACCACAGCCCAGGAGGTGATGATCCTGTTGGATGTGGAGGATGAAACGATCTGGAAGTATGATGAGATTCATGAGGAGGAGATACGGATTGCCGCCTCCCTGGCCTCCCGCTGTATCCAGGAAGGAATTCCGGTGGGATTTCGTACCAATGGAAAAGATATTCGAAACGGCCGTACCTTTGTCCTGAAAGCGGGATGCGGGGAACAGCAGGTGAGGCTGGTCAGTGAGGGCCTTGCCCGGCTGGACCTGAACCAGAAGGCCGATCCCATGGAATTCGTTCTGGATCGGGAACGGGAGATGGGAACAGGTACGTCCACCACCTATGTGATGATTTCCAAGAATCAGCGCCCCAGCTGTGTGGAGGCTTTTCTGCGACTGGCCAGGGAAGGCAGCGGCTGTATCTGGATTGCCACTTTGTATGCGGAGATGGAATGGAAGCTGCCCCGCGAAGAACAGATCCGCTGGATCCGCTGGGAGGTGGAAAAATGAGAAAATATGCGATCAAAGCGCTGGAAATTCTGCACGGAGCCATGCTTCTGGCAGGCATTTACAGTATTGTGATGGAACAGATTACGGACAACGTCTGGATACTGGCGCGAGGACTGTATCTGCTGCTTCCCTGCGCTGTGCTCGCCCTGGCTGCAGAGAAAGCAAGAAAATTCTGGCAGTTTTTTCTTGCCGCTCTGCTGATGGGGATCGGCGGCTATGCGGCGGGCGGAACAGGGGCCGGCGGGGTATGGATGTGTCTTCTGGTGGCGGTGGCAGCATTTTCCTTTTTTGTCGCCCGTGCCAATCGGACCGCCTGCTGGCTGGCGCAGCCGGCATATCCCTGGCTGATTCTGTTTCTGATACTGTATTTTGCGGGGGTTTATTTTGAGAGTGAGTTTCTGAAAAATTATGCGGTACTTGGCGCCGGCTGTTATTTTATCCTCTGCAATTTTTATGTGAACCTGACGGAGATAGAGCTATTTGTTCAGACGCATGCGTCTCTGGAGCGGCTTCCTGTGAAAAAGCTGGGAAGAACCAATCAGCTGATGATGTGGTTTCTTTCGGGATTCACTGTGATAATCATGCTGGTGTCTCCTTTTGTGGGAATGGATCACATATTGACGGCCATCGGAAGAATCTTTCGGGATCTGCTGCGGTGGCTTCTGAGCCTGATTCCCCAGGGCGGTTCCCAGGATTTTGCACAGCAGCAGGCGGTCAGTCAGCAGATGATGATGTCGGGAGAACTGGAAGAAACACCCCGCTGGCTGGAAATCATTTATCAGATTCTGGATATTCTGGGGTTCCTGATACTGCTCTGCATGATTTTGGGAGTGGTATTTCTCTTCCTGCGCAAACTGTATCAGATTTACTGCCGTTTTTACCGGGAAACGGAGGAAAATGGAGATAAGATTGAGCGGCTGATTGCGCCGCCGGCCTCGGAAAGCCGGAAACGTGTCGGAAACAGACATACCGAGCGGCTGTTCTGGGATTTTTCTCCGAATGCGAGAGTCCGGAAACATTATAAAAAGCAGATCGGAAAAGCATATCAGGGAAGGGAAATCCCCGTACAGAAGACGCCCCGTCAGCTGGAGGAAGCGCTGGATCTGGATAGGGAAAACACAGAAGTGCTTCACCGCTGTTATGAGAAAGCCAGATACAGCAGGCAGAGCTGTACCAGGGAAGAAATGCAGGAAGTACTGAAAATAAAAAACGGATGAATGAAATGCGGCCGGAAGATTTCTTATTGCTGAAATCTTCCGGCCGTATTTTACGGAACGACCTGCTGTTCCCGCTTTTTCAGATGCCGGTCTGCCACCAGAAGAAATACCGTGGTAGAAATCAGCGCAGCGGTACCGTCGGATAAGGGCTCCGCAAAGAAGGCAGTCTTTGCGGAGAAGATCACGGGCAAAATGACGACAAGCGCGGTGAAAAGAGTTTTCCGGAACAGAGAGAGCGCCAGCGCCGTTTTGGGGCGTTCCATGGCGGTCAGGCCGTCCACCAGCACATACTGGAAGCTGAGTGGAATAATCATCATCGTGAATACCCGGATTCCCCAGACGGAAAATTTCATATAATCCGGTTCTGTGGTGAAAAACACCACGAAGAACTGAGGAAGGAGCCGGGATACGAAAAACATGAGAGTGGTAAACAGCAGCATCAGCAGCAGGATCCACCGTTCGGCCGACTTGACTCTTCCGGTCTGACAGGCCCCATAGTTATAGCTGATCAATGCCTGCGTGCCTCCGCTGATTCCCAGCATGGGAGAGGTGATCAGCTGCATGTAGCTCTGTACAATGGTGGCGCAGGTGATCAGCTTATCTCCCTGAGAGGGACCGCCAAAAGTCTGGAGCGAGGTATTCATCACAATCTGGATGACGCTGTCAGTGGCAAGGATCAGAAAGGGAGAAACGCCCAGAAAAAGGATCCGTCCCATCAGTTTTCTGTCGTATCCTCCAAAACTGATCCGCACCGGAGGGCGATCTCCAAAAAGAAACCGCAGTGCGAAAGCGCAGGAAAGCATCTGGGAGATGACGGTGGCTACCGCGGCTCCGGCCACCCCCATATGGAACAGAAAAATAAAGACGGGATCCAGAATAATGTTTGCCGCGGCTCCAATAAGAACCGTAGCCATCCCGTACACAGGAAATCCCTGACAGCTGATAAAATAGTTCAGACCCAGGGCCATCAGAGCGAAAAAGGTTCCGAAGGTGTAAATGGTCAGGTAGGTATCCGCATAGGGAAAGGTGGCGGTGCTGGCTCCGAACCACCACAGCAGACGGTCCTTGATTATCAGAAACAGCACCGTCAGCACTGCGGAAAAAATGCAGAGCATAAAAAAAGAGTTGGCCAGGATCTGCTTTGCCTTTGGAATATTTTTTTCTCCCAGGCGGATCGACAGAAGAATCGATCCGCCAAGACCGATGAGAGTGCCAAAGGAAGAGAGCAGAGTGACGATCGGGCCGCAGACCCCGGCGCCGGCCAGAGCCAGGGCGCCGTCGCCGGGAATGTGGCCGATATACATCCGGTCAATAATACTGTAAAGAACATTGACGAACTGGGCGATCATGGCAGGACCTGCCAGTTTTAAGACCAGAAAAGGAATCCGGCCTTCTCCCAGATCAGTTTGTGTTTTCATAAAATATCTCCCCCCTGTATTTCCGGCGGTATTCGCCGGAGTGCTGAAAAATCCCTGCTAAATATAGCAGATTTTCGACAACAATTCAACTGTCCGTCAGCAGCAAAATGCCGCGCCGGATCGGCGGAGATTCTCCGGGATCTGCGGGCGCCGGACTACGGTTTTCACAGCCTGTATGGGGGAAACTGTGACAGTGAGGCCAAAGAGCAAAACGACCGGCAATTTTGTTTGATATTCAAGGAATTTCAGTGGATATGTACAAAAGTAATGTGGTATAATAAACGCAAAAAAAACGAATAATCCGGGAGGTGTGAAAAATGGAAATGAAGAAGCAGGAAAGAAGGAATCTTCTTCCGGAGGGCAGATACTATAAAGCGAATCTTCACTGTCATACCACGGTTTCCGACGGCAGAAAAACGGCGGCGGAAATCAAGGATATGTATCAGAAACACGGGTATTCCATTGTTGCGTTTACGGATCACTGCGTGTACGAACGCCATGAGGAGCTTAACGATGAGAATTTTCTGGCTATTGGCGCCTGTGAGGTGAATATCAACGAAGAGAAGGATGATTTTGCGGTTACAAAGGTCTATCACCTGAACCTGTATGATATGGATCCTTCCGTCAATCGGGAAAGAAAGCAGGAGGATCTCTGCCCGACCATGGCCTATGAGGATATTGAGGAGATCAATGCCTATCTGGAACGGATGGAAAAGCTGGGATTCTGGATCTGCTATAACCATCCGTACTGGTCTTTGCAGACGGAGCAGGATTTCCTTCCGCTGAAACATGTTTCCGCCATGGAAATCTACAATCACGGCTGTGAGCTGGACGGTCTATACGGATATAATCCCAGACTGTACGACGCGGCTTTGAGAGGCGGAAAGCGATGGTTCTGTGTGGCCACCGATGACAATCATAACGCATCGGAAGAGGGGGATGGTCTTTGCGATTCTTTTGGCGGATTTACCATGATCTGCCCGGAGGAGTTTTCGTATCAGGGCGTGATGGACGCTCTGAAAAAAGGAAGATTTTACGCTTCCATGGGACCGGAATTTCGCAGCGTGTATGTGGAAGACAGCGTCCTGTATGTGGAGACCAGTCCGGTGGAGAAAATATATGTTTCCATGAGGGGCAGGGACTGTTACCGGAAAGCCGCGCCCTGCGGACAGACAATCACAAAAGCCTGTTTTCCGCTGAGCGGCGAAGAGGGATATATCCGTGTGGAGATCCGTGATGAAAAAGGGAGATATGCCGATACCAATGCCTGGTTTCCCGAAGAATTTATGAAATAGAAACGGAGGTGCTGTATATGATGGATAAGAAGGTAAGCCTGCTGAAACGGATGGTGGAGGAAAGCACTTATACGGTGGCGCTTTGCGGCTCCGGAATGATGGAGGAGGGCGGCTTCAAAAGCCTGAAAAATCAGGAACGGGCCTACTCCATTGAGGAACGGTACGGCAGATCCCCGGAGGAGTTGTTTACCGGGGCTTATTACAGCACACGGCCGGAAGAATTTTTCCGGTTTTACAAGGAGGAGATACTGGGTAATATTCCAAGAAGGACGGAATCCGTGGATGCCATGGCGGCGATGGAGCGGGCTGGCAAGCTGCAGAGCGTCATCACGGCAAATGTCTATGCGGTGGCGGCCCATTCCATGAAAAACGTGGTGGAGCTGCATGGAAATATTTATGCCAACAGCTGTTCCCGATGCGGGAAGGCCTATTCCATGGAATATGTGCGCGATGCGGCAGGAGTTCCTCTGTGCGAACACTGCCAGAGCGTCATCCGTCCCCACGTCACCATGTTCGGGGAGATGCTGGACGCCCGGCTGATAGAGCGGATTTCCGAGGAAATTGAAAAGGCGCAGCTGCTTCTGGTGCTGGGTACGACGCTTCATTCCGAGGTGTTTCGAAATTATATCCGCTATTTCAGCGGAAAGAATCTGGTGGTTATTCATGAACGGGAAGATCACGAAGACTACAAGGCAGACCTGGTGATTCTGGATCAGCCGAGACACATTCTTCCCATGCTGGGATACGGATGTCCGGAGGCGCTCGGATCGGCATGACGGTGTGAAAAGATTCTTGCATCTCCATCCGCAAAGTGTTATAGTGGTCGGAGTGAGTGGAAAAATGTCAAGGAGTGACAGAATATGAAAACATCGGATTTTTATTATGAACTGCCCCAGGAACTGATCGCTCAGGATCCCCTGGAGGACAGATCCGCTTCCCGGCTGATGCATCTGGATAAAGAAACGGGAGAGCTGGAACATACGGATTTTAAGCATATAGTGGACTATCTGAAGCCGGGTGACTGCCTGGTGATCAATGATACCAAGGTGATCCCCGCCCGTCTTTACGGACATAAGAAAGATACCGGAGCTGTGATTGAGATTCTCCTCCTGAAAAGAAGGGAAAATGACGTCTGGGAATGTCTGGTAAAACCGGGGAAAAAGGCCCGTCCTGGGGCCGAGATTGTCTTTGGAGACGGCATACTGCAGGGAAAGATTCTGGAGATCGCGGAAGAAGGGAACCGGCTGATTCAGTTTTTCTATGAAGGAATTTTCGAGGAGATTCTGGACAGACTGGGTGAGATGCCGCTGCCCCCTTACATTACCCATAAGCTGAAGGACAGGGACCGGTATCAGACGGTGTACGCAAAGCATGAAGGTTCTGCCGCGGCTCCCACGGCGGGACTGCATTTTACCAGAGAACTGCTTGAACAGGTGGAGGCTATGGGAGTAAAGATTGCCCATGTGACCCTTCATGTGGGGCTGGGAACCTTCCGACCGGTGAAGGTGGATGATGTGGAGAAGCACCATATGCATTCGGAGTTTTATGTGGTGGAGGAGGATCAGGCGAAGCTGATCAACGATACCCACAAAAACGGAGGAAGAGTGATATCGGTGGGAACCACCAGCTGCCGGACCCTGGAGTCGGCGGCGCAGGAGGACGGAACCGTGCGGGCAGGCAGCGGCTGGACGGATATCTTTATTTATCCAGGCTATCGGTTCCGGGTGATCGACGGGCTGATCACCAACTTTCACCTTCCGGAGTCCACACTGCTGATGCTGGTGTCGGCTCTGGCAGGAAAGGAGCATATTCTTCATGCCTATGAAGAGGCGGTACGGCAGCGTTACCGGTTCTTCAGCTTTGGGGACGCCATGATGATCGAGTGAAAACAGGACGGAGAAACGGCGGAATGTGAACGGCAGCTGGAAGTTTTTTCCAGCTGCCATTTTTTCCGGATTTTGTGACAGTTCCGTGTTTCGGATTCCGGGAGGATGAACGGTTACAAATTTGCTGCTGAAAAAGAACGTTTATACTGGAAAATTTGGCGAAAATGTGTTATGTTAAATACATATCAATGGCAGGCGGTTCCGTATTCTCGGAATTTTCTTTCCAGGCACAGAGGGGGAAGGGTACAGATCAGGATGACGCCTGCCGGGAACAGCGGTTCAGTCTTCCGTGACCCGGCCGGGTCAGAATATCCGGAAGGCTGAATTGTTGCTGCCAGTTGATGATTCCGCTGCAGGCAGCGGGACATTGACCCCTGCGGCAGATACATAACCTCCGGTTTTGCAGTCCGCGGGAATCAAATACATAAGGAAGGTGAGCAATTGGAAAATTATACCAAGTACAAGCTGAAAAGCAATGAAGAACTGGCATCTTTATTGGCCGATAAAGACAATCTGTTCATTATTGCCTGCAACAAGTGTTTCAAGGAATTTGAAACCATCGACGAACCCGAATGTGGGGAGTTTGAAAAATTTGCTGCCGAAAACGGAAAGACGGTGACCGGCAGCGCCAGGGTTGATTTTCTGTGCAATAAAACCCAGACAGAGAAAAAACTGCAGGATATGATTCCGGAAGGAACCGAAAATATTTTTGTAATTTCCTGCGGCCTGGGCATTCAGACCATCGCGGATCTGGCAGGGAAGCCTGTATATGCGGCCAGCAATTCCCTGAATTATACAGGACATCACGGTATGGCTCTGACCAAAAAGGCCTGTGATGCCTGCGCGCAGTGTTATCTGAATATCACCGGAGGCATCTGCCCGATTGTGGACTGCTCCAAGAGTCTGGTTAACGGTCAGTGCGGCGGCGCTAAAAACGGAAAGTGCGAGGTGAACGGCGACAAGGACTGCGCCTGGGAGAAAATTTACCGGAGACTGGAGAAACAGGGACGTCTGGAAGAGTTCCTGAATCAGCCGGTACAGGTAAGGGATTATTCCAAAGTCAATTTCAAGTATGTCAATGATTATGTAAAGTCCATTCGGGAAAACCGGCTGGAAGGCTACTACGGCGGTGTGCATCCCTCCGAGCGCAAGGAGATGACCGAGCATCTGGCGCTGAAAAGATTCCCGGATCCGGATGTGGTGGTGATCCCGCTGTCCATGCATGCGGGGGCTCCCGCGAATCCCGTGGTTCAGGTGGGAGATACCGTTAAGGTTGGTCAGAAGATCGGCGAGGCGGCAGGCTTTATCAGCAGCCCCGTTCATTCCAGTGTCAGCGGTACCGTTACCGCCATTGAGAATCACGGACACGCCACAAGAGGCGAATGCCTGTCAGTGGTGATCAAGTCCGACGGGAAAAATACGCTGGATGAATCTGTGAAACCCAACAAGGATCTGGACAGCCTGACGCCGGATGAGATTGTGGAGATCATCAAAGAAGCCGGAATCGTTGGTATGGGCGGCGCCGGATTCCCCACCTCCGTGAAGCTGAAACCGGCAAAACCGGTGGATACGATTCTGCTGAACGGCTGTGAGTGCGAACCGCTTCTGACGGCGGATCACCGGGTACTGCTGGAGTATGCGGACGATGTGATCTTTGGCCTGAAGGCCATGCTGAAGGCGGTTGGCGCTGAAAAGGGCGTGATCGTCATTGAGGACAACAAGCCGGATGCCATTGAACTGATGAAGGAAAAGACCGCCGATATCAGTAATATGGAAGTGGTAGTTGCCAAAACAAAATACCCCCAGGGCGCTGAGAAGATGCTGATCAAGCGGGTAACCGGAAGAAAGGTTCCCAGCGGCGGACTGCCCGCGGATGTGGGCTGCGTGGTTGGAAATATCAGTACCACCAAGGCCATCGCCGACGCCATCTTAAAGGGCATGCCTCTGATCGAACGTGTGGTGACTGTCACCGGCGAGAGATTGAAAAATCCCGGAAACTTCATCGTGAAAATCGGAACCAACACGAAGGATCTGATTGACTACTGCGGCGGTATCATCGGAGACGATGTCACAGTGAAAGCCGGCGGACCGATGATGGGATTTGTACTCTCCGATCTGAACGTGCCGATCATGAAGGGTTCCAACGGAATTATCGCCGTGGATACCGATCATACGGTGGAGCAGCCGTGTATCAAGTGCGGCCGCTGTATGGATGTATGTCCCATGGAACTGTCTCCTCTGTATTTCGCAAAATTTGCGGATGAAGAGAACTGGCAGGGCATGAAAGAGAAAAACGTGATGGATTGTATCGAGTGCAGGTGCTGCGAGTATATCTGTTCCTCCAAGATTCCGTTAGTCAGCAAGATTAAGGCTGGAAAAAATGCAGTAAGGGGGATGAAGTGATATGTTAATTACCGAATTAAAACCCAGGGAAGCCATCGCGCAGCTTACGGAGGGGAAAAAGGTCTTTATCATCAACTGTCATGGATGTAAAGAGGTTTATTTCCCGGAAAAAGCGGCGGAAGAGCTTCAGAAAGATCTGGCTGCCGAAGGCGCTCTGACCGGAAGCATTACCACCGACTACATCTGCAACCAGGAGAATATGGAACTGCGTCTTTCCGTTCATAAAAGCGAGATTGAGGCCGCGGATGTGATTCTCGTACTTTCCTGCGGCGTAGGTGTGCAGACGGTTGCCTCTTATCTGGAGGACAAGAAGGTCTGTGCAGCCTGTGATACCTGCCGTCTGCCGGGATTTCAGGGCGTCACTCCCCTGGAGTACAAATGCGATCAATGCGGCGAGTGCTACCTGAACCTGACCGGAGGCATCTGCCCCATAACGGCATGTTCCAAGAGCCTGGTCAACGGCCAGTGCGGCGGAGCCAAGAATGGCAAATGCGAAGTGGATGGCGAGATGGAGTGCGGATGGGAGCGGATTTACAGACGCCTGGAAGAGCTGGGCCGTCTGGATGTGCTGAAATGTCCCACCCAGGTGCGTAATTTCGCAACGGATGAAGAGGTTTCAAAATAATAAAAAAGAGTAGGAGCAATATATCATGAAAATTACGGAATTATTTGAACGTGGCGAATTTGTTGTATCTGCGGAAGTTGGACCGCCAAAAGGATTTCATGTGGAGCATCTGCTGGAGGAGGCAAAAACGTATCTTAGCGGAATCACCGCGGTGAACGTGACCGATAACCAGTCCTCCGTTATGCGTCTTGGCTCTCTGCCCATGTGCAAGGCTCTGAAGGATGAGGGGCTGACCCCTATCTATCAGCTGACCTGCCGTGACAGAAACCGTATCGCACTGCAGTCGGATCTGCTGGGCGCGGCGATGTTCGGCATTGAGAATCTGCTGCTGCTGACCGGTGATCATACCAAGATGGGTGATCATCCCCAGGCAAAACCCGTTTTCGATCTGGATTCCGTTTCGCTGATTCATACAGTGAAACAGCTGGAGTCCGGCGTGGATCTGGGCGGAAATCCCCTGATCGGCGAGCCGCCGTCCTTTGCCAAAGGTGCGGTGGTATCCCCCTGCAGCGATTCCGTGGACGCGCAGCTGGCAAAGATGGAGCGCAAAGTGCGCGCCGGCGCGGATTACTTCCAGACCCAGGCTGTCTTTGAGCCGGAGAAGTTCATCAAGTTCATGGAGAAGGCAAAACAGTTTGGCAAACCGGTTCAGGTGGGAATCATTATTCCCAAGTCCGCGGGCATGGCCAAATTCATGAACAACAATGTGGCCGGTATTCATGTTCCCGATGAGATGATTGAGGAACTGAAAAAGGACAAAGAGAAGACCAAAGCAGGCATCACCGGCGTGGAGATTGCCGCACGGATCATCAAAGAATGTAAGCCGTACTGCCAGGGCGTACATATCATGGCGCTGGGCTGGGAGTCCAAAGTGCCGGATCTTCTTAAACTGGCGGGGATCTGAGAGAACTGACCGGGTAAGCGGTATGTATACTCAGTGAAAAATTGATTTTATGTCATATAGTGGGAAGCACCGGATTCGGGAAAGAAAAGTTCTGAATCCGGTGCTTTTCTTTTACAGAGATGTTATTGACTGCAAATCAGCCTGGCTGGTATAATCCATGAAAATATTTATACAAAATATTGATTCGTTTTTGCAAATAACATATACTAAAAGTTCCAGTAGAAAGGGGAATGATATGGTATCCGCATGGATGTGGATTTGAAGGCAAAGGCCAACGCACTGTTTAAGGAAACGATTGATGGCATGCTGGAGGCGGAAAGGATCGCAAAAGATCCGTCTGTAAAGGGATACAATGACCTGGACGAGTTGTTTGCCGGAAGAAATGAGGAAAACAAAGATTCTCCCGGACTGGCTGCTCATCTATCTCATCGAGGAGGACGTGCTGGTTCTGCCGGGAGAAAAACCGCTCTGTGGGTTGAGTGATCAGCCGCTCTGATATTTTTTCAGAAGCTCCGCAATCCGCAGATTCAGATTCTCCGGCGCATGGCTGATTTTTGAGGAGGGAAGCTTGATCCAGAGAGAAAGGTTCTGGTAGTTTGCGGAACCTTTTTTCTTTCGCCCTGGATGGCCGGAGGCGGTCAGGATCCGAAGCCGCACATTACGCTGCTCAAACAGAGGGATCACCACATAGTACAGGCGGTCATCGGGGAAGGACAGGTATCCCAGCTCTTTCCCGGCTTCGTTTTTCAGATACAGCCGATGGCGGCGAAGGGCGGAGGGATACAGCGGTTCTCCTGGTTTCAGAGGAGAGGAGGTGCGGGAAAACTCCAGCATGGAGGGCACCCGAAAGATACGGGATCCGTCCGGGGCCGGGGATTCTTCCTGTGCCAGAGCGGGGAGACAGATTCTGCCATCCAGAAACTGCTGGGCCAGAAGATAGGCCAGTTCCGCCTGGAAAATCAGTCGCTGGGATTCTTCCGCCGCCGGCTTTTGGGAGTCGATCTCATCCAGCAGCTTTTTGCTGCACCGGAAAATACTGGACAGGAAAAGCGGAAAATCCTCTTCCATGGTCCAGAGATATTTCCCATACGCAATGGAAAAATGTCCCAGGGGATTTCCCTCGGCATCCTCTGCACAGTGGAGAATTTCCCGTTCCGTAAAGGCATGGGGGTTCACCGGAGCATTCCAGACGCCGGTTTTCTTCGGAGATTTTCGTTTTTCATGAGAAAAATGCGCCGAAGCGCTGTCAGTAAAAGCTGACCCTCTGGGGGCGCCTTCCCTTTTCAGCAGAGCGTAGGCTTGATTCAGCTGCCGGGCGCCGGGCAGAATATCCCTGCGGGGGGAGGCGGCATCAGGGTGCACCTGATGCATCAGCTGGCGGTATTTTTTCTTGATTTCCACTAGATCTGCCTGGGGCGGCAGACCCAGGATCTTCAGGGCTTCTTTTCGGGTCATGCGGTATTCCTTTTCTGATAGTAATATACGGAATTTAAAGCTGTCTCCATGATTATAGCGGATCAACGGGCTTTCCTCAAGCGGGGAGGGCAAAGAATTGAAATGTGCCGGTCCGTCTTTTTGTATAAATACCAAACGAATGTATCTTGACAAATCCTGACAGCTTCGTTATGATAAATACATACTGAAAGTATGTTTTGGAGAGGAGTGCAGAAAATGGCACGAAATAAGTATCCGGAAATCACGGAGGAACGGATTCTTGACGCCGCCCAGCGTCTTTTTCTGGAAAAAGGTTACGATAACACCACCATCCAGGATATCGTGGATGCGCTGGGGGATCTGACGAAGGGAGCCGTTTATCATCATTTCAAATCCAAAGAGGAGATTATGGATGCGGTGGGAGACCGGATGTTCCGGGAAAATAATCCTTTTTCGGCGGTGATGAACCGAAAGGATCTGAACGGACTGGAAAAGATACGGGAAATGATCCGGGTGAATCAGTCTGACAGCGCACGCAAGGAGATGAATGTCCAGTCGCTCCCGATTCTGAAAAATCCCCGGGTGCTGGCCGGAATGATAGAGGCCAACAGGAAGGAACTGACCCCGTATTTTGAGAGACTGCTGGAGGAGGGGAACCGTGACGGTTCTCTGCATACGGAGTATGTGAAAGAACTGGCGGAACTGATTCCGGTGCTGACCAGCCTCTGGCTGGCTCCCACGGTATTTCCCGCCACGCCGGAAGAGATGCTCCATAAATTCCGGTTTATCCGGGAAATGCTGGAGAAAATGGGCGTTCCCATCATCAACGATGAAATTATGGCTCTGGCGGAAGCGTATTTTCCGGCTTTCGGACAGAAGGAAGAATAAAACGGGTATCATGAGGCTGCCCCCTGGCGGGCAGTTTTCTTTGCCAACATACATACATTCGGTAGGTATTAAAAGTATGTAAAAAGTTTGCCCTGTCCATGTACATTCTGGAAATGACAGGTTCGGCGGCTGTCTTTTCCGGTATGCTGGCCCTGTCCATGGTTCCCACGATCCTGCTGTCGCCCTTTGGCGGGATATTGGCTGACCGGGGAAACCGCAGAAATATTATGGTGACACTGGATACATTGTCGGGAATTGTGGTGCTGTCGGGAATGGTGTGTTTTCGGGAAGGATGGGTATTGGCCGCAGCCGGAGGAATTCTGATAGTTCTGTCCGTTTTGGGGGCTTTTGAGTCGCCCACCGTACAGGCCTGTGTTCCGCAGATGCTTTCCGGAGATCTGTTATTGAAGGGAAATGCCGCGGTCAGTCAGGTGCAGGCTCTGGCGGCGCTTTTTACGCCTTTTCTGGGAAGTATCTTTTATACGGCCCTGGGAATACGGCCTGTATTTGCCGCTGTTATTCTGTGCTTTTTCCTCACTGCGTGCTTTGAATGTTTTATCCGGCTGGAGCCTCTGAGGCAACGAGAGAAGAAACGGGGTTCCGCGATGATTCGCGAAGAGTTTTCGGTGAGTATCCATTTTCTGGGGAAGGAAAATACCGGAGTGCTGAAGCTGCTCTTGCTGGCGGCGCTGGTAAGTCTGTTTGTGGCGGGGATTTTAATTGTGGGTTTTCCCTATCTGGTTCGCACAATCCTGGGCCTGTCGGCAGGTCATTATGGGGCTGCGGAAAGCGCCATGGGCGCGGCGGCGATTCTGGGAGCCTGTGGGGCGGGAATTCTGGGGGATAAGTTAAGAACCGGTCATCTGTACCGGCTGATTGCGGCGGTGGGAGGCTGCCTGTTTCTTTCCGGCCTGGCATTTCTTCTTCCGGCGGGAGTAGTGGTGAAATATCTGATACTGACCGCTGCCTTTGGCGGCTGTCAGCTGTTCTGCAATATGTTTTCCATCTACGCGCTGTCAGTCATTCAGAAGCTGACGCCGGCACAGCTGACAGGAAAGGTGATGGCCTGTGTCTATACGCTTTCCACATGCGCGCAGCCCCTGGGACAGCTTCTGTATGGAGGCCTGTTTGACCGCTTTTCCTCTGCCGTGGCTGTGGTTCTGATCCCCAGCGGCCTGGTGGTGGCGGCGATTGGTATGGCGGCGGCAGGATTTTTCAGAAAAACAGAGCAGGAAATCATAAGGAAACCCTGAAGGATCCCTTTATGGCCAAATCATAAGGAAATCCTAATATTTTTCGAACTGTTTCTTTAAGGTTTTGAGGGTACAATGAATATATAGTTAAAGGG
Source organism: Candidatus Pullilachnospira intestinigallinarum (assembly GCA_018711275.1). Classification (GTDB taxonomy): domain Bacteria; phylum Bacillota; class Clostridia; order Lachnospirales; family Lachnospiraceae; genus Pullilachnospira; species Pullilachnospira intestinigallinarum. Next base: position 41,320 of record DVIN01000082.1, on the reverse strand, counting down.
ATACATTGTCATAAACGGGAGGAAAAAGTATGCGTTCGAAAAATCTTACACGGGGAATTCTGATTTTCTACTGGGCGGCGCTGGCCTGGATTATTGTCTTTAAGATGTCGTTTTCCGCTGCGGGTTTGCCGCATCTGCGGAGCCTTAATCTGATTCCTTTTGCGGAGTCTGTGATTGTCAACGGGCATCTGGATACCACAGAAATTTTCCAGAATCTGGCGGCTTTTGTGCCCTTTGGCGTTCTGATTCATGCGCTGTGGGACAGAAAGCCGCTGGTAGGACAGATTCTGCCGATTTTGCTGTCCAGTCTGCTGTTTGAGACGGTGCAGTACCTTTTTGCCATCGGAGCCAGCGATATGACGGATCTTCTGATGAACACGCTGGGAGGAGTCCTGGGCATCGGGATCGCGGTACTCCTGGAAAAATTGTTTCCGGACAGATGGAAGCTTCTTGTCAATACGGTGTGTATCCTGTGCGGAGGACTGCTGGCGGCGCTGATTGTCGCTCTGATTGTTGCCAATCTGTAAAAAACAGTCAGATTTCCGGTTGCCATCTTTCTTTTCCGGGATTATACTCACAGAAGGCAATCCTGAAGGAACCCTTTATGGCCATGTGGTCAACAATTAGGAAAGAAGGAGCGGTTATGACGGATAAGATCAGAGAAGTGCTGAAAATTCTGGAACAGGAGAACATTTCCTATGAAATCCTGGAGCATCCCCCGGTATATACCATCGGGGAGGTTCTGGATGCCGGGCTTTCGAACGAGGAAGTGATCGCGAAAAACCTGTTTGTCCGGGACGACAGAAAGGACCAGTATATGCTTCTGGTGGTGCCGGGGGACCGGAGAGTGAATCTGAAAGCATTTCGGAGGGCAATGGGGACGCGGCCGCTGAGTTTTGCCTCCGGGGAGGAGCTTTCCCGGATCCTGAGGCTTTCCAAAGGAGCGGTGTCACCGCTGGGGATTCTCAACGATCAGGAGCTGCGGGTCCGGGTTTTTGTGGATCAGGTGTTTGCCGGAGGGAGGATCGGCGTGCATCCCAACGACAATACCGCCACCATATGGCTGGCCACCGCAGATCTGATATCACTGCTGAAAAAGCACGGCAGCCGGGTGCAGATGATTTCTTTCCCGGAATAGGGAGGTTTACGCATCCAGCGGATAGCGGATTTCCACCTCAAAAAGATTTCCCGAAAGCTGCGCCCGGATCTGGCCGCCGGTTCGTTCCGTCAGTTCCCTGGCGATGGACAGGCCCAGTCCGGCGGAGGTGTGGGTTCTGGCGGAATCCGCCTTGTAGAAACGGCCGAATACCCGGGTGATGTCGATTTCCTCCGGATGTTCCACCTGATTGGCACAGCGGAAAACGGCCTGGCCGTCTTCTTCATACAGTTTCAGAATAAAATTCTCATGGCCATGTACCAGGGCGTTGCGGATCAGGTTCTGCACGGCCCGGCGCAGGGCCTCTTCATTTCCCGTCACAAACAGATGGCCGTCGCAGAAATCCGCCGCCGGCTCAATTCCTTTTTTCCGGAATTCCTCATAAAAAGAGAATACCGTATCGAAGATACACCGGGCAAAATCGATCCGTTCCGTGGGCAGCTGGTAATCCGCATCCTGGAGCCGGGCGAAGGTGAAAAGCTCTTCCAGCATTTCTCCCAGGCTTTTGATCCGGCTCTGGATGATGGAGAGGTAGCGGTTTCGTTCCGCGGGAGAATCACTTTCCAGAAGCAGCTGAAAGTATCCGTCCATGGAAGTCAGCGGCGTGCGGATATCGTGAGACAGATTGGTGATGGTTTCCTTCAGACGGTTTTCCTGCAGCCGGGCTTCCAGCCGGATTTTCCGGGAATCATCGATGAGCTCGTTGATGCGGTCCGTCAGCTGACTCAGCTCTCTGAAAGGGAGATCCGAAGTGAGCCGCAGGTTGGTGGTATGTTCTTTGAGAAACGAAAGCTGGCGGCAGGTCTTCTGGACCTGTCGCCGGTAAAGGCAGAAGAGAACTGCCAGCAATATGGCCGCCGCGCAGGCGGCGATGGCAATGATAATCATAGAATACTCCTTTGGTTCAGCGGATATCCCGTTTTCTGGTGATCCATATCGTCAGGAACAGGAAAATGATGGTAAACAGAAATCCCACGCCTACAGATTTCTGTAAAATATCCGGTGCGGCGTTCGGCCCGGCCAGACGAATATTGACTTCGGCCATGCAGCTGCCAATGTCGAAACTGCCGGGGACGGGGAGTGACTGAAGTCCACGGTTAATCAGGGAATAGATGGGAAGTCCCAGCCCGCAAGTCAGGAGAATTCCCACCGTCATGGCAGCAGCGGAGCTTCCTGTCAGTGTACCAAGCAGCAGGATCAGGGAGCAGAACCCCAGATGCAGCAGAAACTGGATGCCAAGGAAGCGGATCAGCAGCAGCGCATCCTCCAGCTGAAAGCGGGATCCCCACAGAATTTTTCCGGCCAGCACGATGGTAAGGGTAAATACCAGCAGCATCACCAGAATCTGCAGTGCCACAATCAGGAATTTTCCCATCACCAGCCGGATACGGCCCGGGAATTGTCCGGCGATATTTTTGATGTAGCCGTTTTTCTGTTCCGCGGTGACAAAGATGGCCGTAAAAATCACACAAAGCAGCGCAAGGATTCCGCTTTGAATCTGTACCGCGCAGACGTCTTCCACCGGAAGGACGCCGTCCACCCAGGAGGGATCGGAAGCCACCGTGATTCCCAGCTGAATTTCTTCTGTGGAGGTTGCTCCGTCAGTGATCTGTTCCGGCCCCTCACTGCGCATGGTTTCAATGTCCACATTGGTCATTACCACACTGAATACCGCCATGAATACGGTAAAAAACAGCAGAACCCAGGTGGACAGGGAATGGGTCAGACGGTACACATTCATTCGAATCAGATTATACATGACGTTCACCTCCAGTCAGATTCAGATAATAGTCTTCCAGATTCTCATTTTTCACGGCGATGCCCAGGGTTCGGATGTTTTTTCCGGCCAGGGCCATAGTGATTTCCCCGCCCGCGTCCAGACGTTCAAAGATATGGATGGTGTCGGCGTCCACCACCTTGTAACGGGTGATTCCCATATCCTCCAGCACCGTGCAGGTGCCGCGGGTGTCACTGGTTTTCAGCTGGATGCGTTCGCTGCACCGGGCCAGCAGCTCTTCCCGGTCCAGCTCTTCCAGAAGCACGCCGTCGTGGATGATGCCGTAGCGGGTGGCAATTTTGGAAAGCTCTTCCAGGATATGGCTGGAAATCAGGAAGGTGATATGCCGCTCCCGGTTGAGGATAAAGAGCGTTTCCCGGATCTCGGCGATGCCCTGGGGATCCAGCCCGTTGATGGGTTCGTCCAGAACTACCAGATCCGGATCTCCCACCAGCGCCAGGGCGATCCCCAGCCGCTGTTTCATTCCCAGGGAAAAATTCCTCACTTTTTTTCGGCCGACATCTTTCAGGCCCACCGTTTCCAGAAGCTCCGGAATCTGATTCTTCTTCCGGATTCCCATGGCCAGCGCTTTCAGCTTCAGATTTTCCGCGGCTGTCATGTTGGGGTACAGTCCCGGATTTTCAATGAGCGTTCCGATCCGGGACATAAAGGGCGCCGCGTCACGGCCGGATTTGCCGAAGATGGAAAATCCGCCCTCCGTGGGAGCGGCCAGGCCGCTGATGATTTTCAGAATGGTGGTTTTACCGGCGCCGTTTCGCCCGATCAGTCCGTAGATATCGCCCTGACGGATGTGCAGGCTTACGTTGTCCACCGCTTTATGCCGTCCATACTGTTTTGTCAGATGGTTTGTGGTCAGCAGATGATTGTTCATATTGTTGTCCTCCTTTGCTTTTTATCATAGCCGGCAGATGCCAATAAATCGCAAAGCAAAGGTAAAGAAAGGTTAAAGTTTTTCATCGGAGGACGGACGGGCCAGCCGGAATCCGATGCCCCAGACGGTTTCAATGTATTCCCGGTCCGAGCAGGCCTTCAGCTTTTTGCGGATATTGCTGATGTGAACGTTGATGGTTTTATCCTCCCCCATGTAGAGATCCTCCCAGGCGTAGTCATAGATCTCCTGTTTGGAGAATACCCGGTCGGGATGGGAAAGCAGCAGTTCCAGAATCCGGAATTCCTGCCGGGTCAGCTCCAGGGGATGGCTCGCTGCCTGTGCGGTGAAGGCGGCGGGGTTCAGCTGCAGGTCCTTATAGGTGAGGACTTCCGTCTCTTTTTCGGCATCCGGAGCGAACCGGCGGATCTGCACCGCCGCCCGGGCCACCAGTTCGGGGATGGCAAAGGGTTTTGTCAGGTAATCCTCGGCCCCGGACTCCAGAAGATTCAATTTGCTGTCCAGACTGTCTTTGGCGGAGATGACGATCACCGGAACCTTCTGCTGTTCCTTCAGGCGGGGCAGCAGCGCCTCCCCCGCCAGGCCCGGCAGCATCAGGTCCATGATCACCAGGTCAAAGGGCTCATGGCTGATATAGAGAAGCCCCTCCGTCCCGGAGAATGCCTGGGTGCAGCGGTAGCCGGCTTTTTTCAGGGCGTCGGCGGTCAGATTGTTGATGTCGGTATCATCTTCGATAATCAGGATTTTCTTCACTGGTCATTCCTCCTGCTTGATTTCTGCAGGTTTTATTTTACTGCAAAAAGGACGCCATATCCAGTCAAAAATCGGCGGTTTTCCCGGCAGACCGCCCGCTGCGGCCTTTTGTCGGTTGATACGGAAAAGTTTCTACCGGAAAACCAGGATTTTCTTCTGTATCTGCGAAAGCGATGATACAATAAAAATGGAGCAAAAGTATGTATCCGGCGAATGGAAATGCATAGCGATAAGGTATTAGACTTTTGGGTTTTCCTTGGATAAGATGAAAACAGAGAATCAGATACAGCAGACGGACACGGTAGAAGCAGGAGGAAACAATTGAATTCACAGAATACAACAATACAAAAGGTACTGGAGCAGATCGGCCAGGTGATTCTTGGCAAGGAGAGAGAGACGGAAGAGATTATGATGGCTTTTCTGGCGGACGGACATGTGCTTTTGGAGGACATTCGGGGAGTGGGAAAAACAACGCTGGCCATGGCGTTCTCCCGCACCATGCAGCTGGATTACCGGAGGGTACAGTTTACGCCGGATGTACTGCCTTCGGATCTGACGGGATTTTCCGTCTACCGGCGGGATCTGGAAAAATTTGTTTATCAGCCGGGAAGTATTTTCTGTAATCTGCTGCTGGCGGATGAGATCAACCGGACTTCTCCCAAGACCCAGTCGGCGCTTCTGGAGGTGATGGAGGAGCGGAAGGTGACGGTGAACGGTGTGACCCGGCCGGTACCGTCGTCGTTTCTGGTAATTGCCACCCAGAATCCTTCGGGGACAGCGGGTACCCAGGCGCTGCCGGACGCGCAGATGGACCGGTTTATGATCAGCCTTTCCCTGGGGTATCCGGATTTTGAAAGCGAGCTGGCCATGGCAAAATCCATCGGCGAGGAAGACCGCCTTTCGGTAATTCCCCCGCTGCTTTCCGGCGGGGAGCTGAAAAGCATTCAGGAGGAAGTCTGCCGGGTGTACATCAAAGAGGAACTGTACCGGTATCTTCTGAAACTGGTGACCGCCACCAGAGAGCATCCCTATATCCGCAGGGGTGCCAGCCCCAGGGGGACCATCGCACTGGTGAAGATGGCCCGGGCCGTCCCTCTGGTATCTCCGGAAGATGCCGCGCGGATGCAGGAGGACGCCATGCGCTGCTGCTATGGGGCGGAGATGCCGGAGAAAAAGGAACAGGAGTTTCTGTATGAAATGTATCTGAAAACGGCCAGAAAGCTTTTGGAAACCATGGGCGGATGGAGACGTTTCCGTTTCCGCTTTCTGAAAGCCTTTGGCTGAGATTTGTATGGAATATTGAAAAAAATCGCAGTTTATGCTATCCTTTTAGCAGAATTGGGAAAAGGAAGTGACGGCATGGAGCTGCGAGTCCTGAAGTATTTTCTGATGGTGGCCCGGGAAGAGAACATTACCAGGGCCGCCGCTCTTTTGAATATCACTCAGCCCACCCTTTCCCGGCAGATGATTCAGCTGGAGGAGGAACTGGGCGTGAAACTGTTTGACCGCAACCGCCACCGGATTCTGCTGACGGATGACGGAATGCTTCTGAAGCGCCGGGCCCAGGAAATCGTTTCCCTGGCGGACCGGACGGAACGGGAATTCCAGAGACGGGAGGATACCCTGACGGGGGAGATTTCCATTGGCTGCGGGGAAACCAGGAGTATGAGTATGCTCTCCTCCTGGATTACCGCATTCCGGAAAGCGTATCCGCTGGTTCAGTTTCAGATTTACAGTGCCACGGCGGACGATATCAAGGACCGGATGGAAAAGGGAATCCTGGATATGGGGCTGATGACGGAGCCGGTGGATATCGGGAAATATGAATTTATCCGTCTTCCTGTAAGGGAAGCGTGGGGCGTGCTGGTACGGAAGGACTCCCCGCTGGCCGGCCGCCGGCGGGTGTCTCCTGAAGATCTTTTGGGAACGCCTCTTCTGACGGCTTCCAGAGAACTGGTGCGCAATGAACTGAAGAACTGGTTCGGCGATCTCTATGACCGGCTGGAGATTGCGGCCACTTACAACCTGGTGGTCAATGCTTCCGAACTGGTACGGCAGGGAGCGGGCGCGGCCGTCTGCTTCCGCCTGGGGGTTGCTTTTGAGGATCTGTGCTTTGTGCCACTGGATCCGGAACTGAAAACCGGATCGGTGCTGGCCTGGAAAAAAAGTCAGATGGTTACTCCGGCCGTGTCCCGGTTCCTGCAATTTGTGAAACAGGCCGGAAAAAATCAGCCGGAGGCGGCGCAACAGGCAGAAAAGGAATAACAGGAGGAAATACAGAATGGAAAAGATTTATGAGTTTCTTAAAAACTGTGGGACGTATTATCTGGCCACCAGCGATAACGGACAGCCCAGAGTACGTCCTTTCGGTACCATTGATCTGTTTGAGGGAAACCTGTATATCCAGACCGGAAAGGTCAAGGAGGTTTCCCGGCAGATGAAGGAAGATCCCAGAATCGAGATCTGCGGAATGGACAAGGGGCGCTGGATCCGGGTGACGGCAAAGGCTGTGCTGGATGAACGGGTGGAAGCCCAGAAACATATGCTGGACGCTTATCCGTCTCTGCAGAAGATGTATCAGCCGGGAGACGGCAACACAGAGGTGTTCCGCCTGGAAGAGGGAACGGCAAGGATCTGTTCCTTCACTGACCCGGAGGAGATTCTTACATTCTGAAAAAGGGAAGAAACGACAGGAGGACAAAAAGATATGGCATTGGTGAAAATGAAGCAGCTTCTTTTACAGGCTCAGAAGGAGAACCGAGGCTGCGGAGCTTTCAGCGTAGGAAACATGGAAATGGTTAAGGGCGCTATCCGCGCGGCTGAGGAGCTGAATACGCCCATTATTCTTCAGATTGCGGAGGTTCGTCTGAAACATTCCCCTCTGCATCTGATGGGACCCATGATGGTACAGGCGGCAAAGGAGGCGAAGGTGGATGTGGCGGTGCATCTGGATCACGGTCTCACCATGCCGGTGGTGGAAAAGGCACTGGAACTGGGATTTACCTCTGTGATGCTGGACGCGTCCACCCTTCCCTTTGAGGAGAACATGGAGCAGGTGAAACGGGTGGTGCAGTTGGCGGCCGGATATGGGGCAACCGTGGAGGCGGAGCTGGGCCTGGTGGGCGGCAGCGAGGACGGCAGCACGGATCACGGGATCCGCTGTACCGATCCGGAGGACGCGGCGGTTTATGCCAGGGAGACCGGTATTGACGCCCTGGCCGTGGCCATCGGGAATGCCCATGGAAATTATCCCGTGGCGCCCCATTTGGCTTTTGATGTGCTGGAGGAGATTCACCGGAGGGTGGACATTCCCCTGGTGCTGCACGGAGGCAGCGGGATCAGCGACCGGGATTTCCAGAGAGCCATCTCGCTGGGAATCCGGAAGGTGAATATCGCCACTGCCAGCTTCAATAGCCTGACAGCCCATGCGGAACAGTATTTCCGTTCCGAAGGAAAGCATGACTTCTTCGGGCTCAACGAGGCCATGGAGCAGGGCACCTATGAGAATGTGAAACGGCATATTCTGGTATTTAACGAGCCTTACGAGGCGTAACAGTTACACGACGGAGTTTACAAAAACCCCGCTGCAGGCAACGAGGGATCCTGCCTGCAGCGGGGCTTTCACGCAGGAGTATAGTTATTATGGAACAACTGGAAAGATACAGGGAACAGCTGCAGGTCTGTGACGAGAAAATCCTGGAGGGGCTTCTGGAGAGAAACCGGGTGGTGGAAGAGATCATGGCCTGTAAAGAGGAGAATGGCATGAAGATTCTCCAGCCGGATCAGGAGGCCCGCCAGGACGCATGGCTTGAAGGCGCGCTGGAGGGCTGCCGGCATCAGGAAGAAGTGCGGGCGGTGTTCCGGGAGATTCACCGGGGCAGTAAGAAGATACAGGCCAGGAGGCTGTTTTCTTATAATATCGTGCTGATCGGCTTCATGGGCGCGGGAAAAAGCACCATCTCGGAATATCTGAATACCCTTTTCGCCATGGATGTGGTGGAGATGGACCAGCTGATTGCCCAGCGGGAAGGAATGTCCATCGCGGATATTTTCGAAGTATACGGAGAAGAGTATTTCCGCAATCTGGAGACGGCACTGCTGGTGGAACTGCAGGACCGGAAAAACGTGGTGATTTCCTGCGGCGGGGGAACGCCGCTTCGGGAATGTAATGTGCGGGAGATGAAAAAGAACGGCCGGGTGGTGCTGCTTTGCGCAGATCCGGAGACGATTCTGGAACGGGTGAAAGACAGCCATGAACGTCCGCTGATTGAAAATAACAAGAACGTGGAGTATATCGGGCAGCTGATGGAAAAACGGCGGGAGAAATATGAGGCTGCCGCCGATATTGTGATTCACACCGACGGGAAATCCGCGCTGGATATCTGCGAGGAGATGGTAGGAAAGCTGCTGGAACTGGACCGCCGGGAGGGAAAAAGATAGGAGGAAAAGACGATGACTGAAAGAGAGAAAATGCTGTCCGGAATTATCTATGATACCTCAGATGCGGAACTGGTAAGGCTGCGGAATATTGCCAGGGATTCTTCCGAGGCATTTAACCGGACATTGGAATCTCAGACAGAAGAACGCCGCCAAATCTTAAGCAGATTGCTGGGAAGTATTGGAGAAGGTACTGAGATTTATCCCACGGTGAAATTTGATTACGGCTGTAATACTTATATCGGGAAATACTGCTATGTCAATTTCAATGCCATATTCCTGGACTGCGCCGAGATCCGTCTGGGAGATCATGTGTTTGTGGGGCCGAATACTTCCTTTCTCACTCCGATACATCCGATGCTTGCCCGGGAGCGCAATATCCGGATTGCTCCGGATGGCCATACCTATATGCTGGAAACCTGTCGGCCAATTACAGTAGAGAGCAATGTCTGGCTGGGCGGCAGTGTGACGGTCATGCCGGGCGTTACCATCGGACATGATACCGTGATCGGCGCTGGCAGCGTAGTGACGAAAGATATTCCCTCCGGTGTGGTGGCCGTAGGAAATCCCTGCCGCGTGCTGCGTGAGATTACGGAGGATGACAGTCTGATACACGAATGAGGAACAATTATGATTGAGGCAGAACACCTGACAAAAAGTTTTTCATACCATACAAAGGAAGCCGGTCTTAAGAATACCTTCCGGGATTTTTTCTTCCGGAAAAAGACGGAGCGGGAGGTGGTGAAAGGGGTCAGTTTCCATATTGACGCCGGGGAATATCGCCGGATATCTGTTTCTGTTTCTGATGGGCTGTGTATGGCTGTATGTGCTGCAGATGATCCCCGTGCTGCTCTCTTTTGCGCTGATGAAAACAGAGGGGATTTTTCAGGCCTTTTACGGACTGCATGATTTGAATAAGGTACCTATGGATATTTATGGAAAAGGGATTCAGCGGCTGGGAACCTTTCTGATTCCAATTTTCCCCATGGTGAACTATCCGGGGAGATTTCTTACCGGTTATCTGAAAGGATGGCAGATGGTGTATGGGATGTTGATGCCGCTGGCACTTTTCGGGGGGATCCGGATTCTGTGGAAGCTGGCCCTCAGAAAATATACCAGCGCCGACGGATAAAAAGGCAGCAGAAAAAGAATGGGAGATGTGCGATGATCACAAGAAAGACGGTTAAACGTATGGCCAATTCCCAGAGCTATCAGCGGGGAGAGGATATTTATCAGTCGGGAGAGGTAGACGATTTTCAGGTGGAAGAGTACCAGGACGGGAACGATTTCCTGAAAGCCTCTGTGTCCGCCTGGGTGGAGGGAAGTTACAATAATTTCTATCGGGTGACGGCGGAAATCAACGAGACTGCCTCAGAGATTGAGGAGATTTCCTGCGAGTGTCCGGCCTTTGAGAAATACAGCGGCATCTGCAAGCACTGCGTGGCCGTTCTTCTGCAATATCTGGACTGGCGCAGTGATCCGAAGCTTTCGCAGATGGAGGCGGATCTGAACCGGCTGCTGTCATCGCTTGGAGTGTCAAAAGGATTTTCGGACCCGGCAATGGGCGGGAAGGCGCGGGTGAGGAAACCTCATACGGAGGAGGGACTCAAACGCCTCCTGTCCCGGTACGCTGTTCGGGACGGAGCGGAATTTCTCCCGGAGAGCCATACCGGACAGGTGCGGGTGGAGCCGCTGCTGGTCTGCGACTACCGACAGTTCCGGATGAAATTCCGCCTGGGTATCGGGCGGATGTATGTCCTGAAAAATGTGTTCCGGTTTGTGGAGGATATCGACGAACTGCGGACTGTGTCCTACGGGAAGCAGCTGGAATTTCTTCACTGTATGGACGCGTTTGCCCAGGAGAGCCGCCCACTGGTGGAATTTCTCTGCCGGAAAGTCCGGGAAAATCCCCGGTATTCCTATTACGGATCCATGCGGTATCTTCTTCCTTCCAATGAAAAGGAACTGGAGCTGGACGGGAAAACGCTGGATGAGTTTGCGGATCTCTGGGGAGACCGGGAACTATCGGTGGAATATCCGGAGGGTACGGCTGCCGTCCGGTTTAAGGAGAAACTGCCCGACCAGAAGGTGACAGTGGAGGGCGGCCAGGATGGAATCTGGCTTGAGCCCGCTCTGCGCCGCCGGATTGCGGGGATTCGGTACTGGTATTATCCGGGAGGGCCCGGGAATCCGGAAATCTGCCGGATTCCTTTTGAGGATGTCCGGGAAATCCAGGAGTTCTGGGAATTTCTTGAAAAGGGATTTCAAAAAGAGTATTTCATTGAAAATGCGGATGTGCCGGCTTTCTGCCAGACGGTACTGCCCAGGATGGAAAAGGTGTGTCAGGTGGAGCGAAAGGATTTTCTTCCGGAGACGTACCTTCCGCCGGAGGCGGCCTTTGAACTGTATCTGGACGCGCCCCAGCGGGATATGATCGCCTGCCGGGTGTTCGGGGTCTATGGAGAAAAAAAGTACAATCTCTATGCGGACGCTGCCTCCGGGATCGCCGCCGCGGGCAGGGATCTGCGGCGGGAGCTGATGGTCAGGCATGTGGTGGGGCAGTATTTCCATGCCTATGACGCCAGAACCCAGAGTGTTGCCCTGACGGGAGAGGAGAAGGTTTTCGGGTTTCTGACAGAGGGACTGGAGCAGCTGCGTGGTCTGGGAGAGGTTTTTGTGTCGGAAAAGTTCAAGGCGCTGAAGGTGACTGACAGCGTGAAAGTGCAGGTGGGCGTACGCCTGGAAGGGCATCTTTTGGAAATGCAGATCAACAGTCCCCAGATGAGTCGGACGCAGCTGGCGGAAATCCTTTCCCGGTATGACCGGAAGAAAAAGTATTACCGGCTGAAAAGCGGAGAATTTCTCCGGATGGACGGGGACGGGATTCGGGTGCTTCAGGACCTGAGGGAGAACCTGCAGCTGACGGACCGGATGCTGAAGGCGGATACGGTTAAGCTTCCCAGTTACCGGGCGCTGTATCTGGACGCCCGGCTGAAGGGAGAAGGTCTGCAGGTGGAAAAGGACCGGAATTTCCGCCATCTGATCCGGGATATGAAGACCATCGAGGAGAATGACGCCCAGGTGCCGTCTTCGCTGGCCGGAGTGCTGCGGGAATACCAGAAGCATGGATTTCTCTGGCTGAAAACTCTGTGCGCCAATGGATTCGGAGGAATTCTGGCGGACGATATGGGCCTTGGAAAGACGCTGCAGACCATTGCATTCTTGCTGTCGGAGTATGAAGAGCAAGAGCCGGAAAAGCGGAAGCGAACGCTGATCATCTGTCCGGCTTCGCTGGTGTATAACTGGAAAAGCGAGCTGGAGCGGTTTGCGCCGGCCCTTGAAGCGGCGCCGGTTGTGGGAAGCGCCGGAGAAAGACGAAAGCTGGTGGAGGAGGAACGGCACGATGTGCTGATTACCTCCTATGACCTGCTCCGCAGGGATGTTGCGTGGTATGAAGGTCACAGCTTCGGCTGTGAGATTATCGATGAAGCGCAGTATATCAAAAATCAGGGGACGCAGACAGCCCATGCGGTGAAGGCCGTACAGGCGGGATTCCGGCTGGCTCTTTCGGGAACGCCGCTGGAAAACCGTCTTGGCGAACTGTGGAGCATCTTTGACTATGTGATGCCGGGATTTCTCTATGGGTATCAGCGGTTCCGCAGTGAGCTGGAGCTTCCCATCGTGAAGTATCAGAATGAAAATGCCATGGAGCGGCTGAGAAAAATGATTTCCCCCTTCATTCTCCGCAGACGCAAACAGGAGGTGCTACGGGAGCTGCCGGATAAAATTGAAAGAAAAATGTCAGCCCGGCTGGAAGGGGAGCAGTGGGAGCTGTACCAGGCCCATGCCCAGAGACTGCGGATGCAGCTTGCGGGGCAGACGGAGGAGGAGTTTCATACCTCCCGGATTCAGATTCTGTCAAAGCTGACCCGGCTGCGGCTTCTGTGCTGTGATCCGGCGCTGGAATATGAGGATTATCAGGGCGGTTCCGCGAAGCTGGAGTTGTGCATGGATCTGGTGAAAAACGCGGTGGAGGGCGGCCACAAGATCCTGCTGTTTTCCCAGTTCACCTCCATGCTGTCCCGGATTGCTCACCGGCTTGAGAAGGAGGAGATCGGCTATTATCTGCTGACCGGCAGCACCCCCAAGGAGCGGCGCGTGCAGATGGCCAGAAGCTTCAATGAGGATGACACGCCGGTGTTCTGTATTTCCCTGAAAGCGGGCGGCACCGGGCTGAACCTGACGGGAGCGGATCTGGTGATCCATTATGATCCCTGGTGGAACGGGGCGGTGGAGAACCAGGCCACAGACCGGGCGCACCGGATCGGCCAGAAGCAGGTGGTGACGGTGTACCGGCTGATCGCCGGAGAAACCATTGAGGAGAAGATTGCAGAGCTTCAGGAGCAGAAGCGAAAACTGGCGGACCAGGTGCTGGGCGGTCGGGAAATGGGACAGACCACTTTCAGCAGGGAAGAACTGCTGGAGCTGCTGGATGGCTCCATGGAAAGACGGAAAGCATAGAACGGGAATAACGGGGGATGCTGTGAAAAAGACGAAATAGGAGACTGTGTATGTGCGGAAGATTTCATGTGGGAGAGGAACTGATCCGAGGGCTGGAGAAGAATTTTCCGAATCTTTCGGGAAAACTTGCGGCGGGGGATGTGTACCCTTCCCGGGAGGCCGCCATTCTCTTTCTGGCAGACGGTGAAGGAGGGGCGGCGGGAAAGGTGTCGGCCCGGCTCATGGGGTGGGGATATGAGATGGCGCCCCACACCCGTCTGCTGATCAACGCCCGGGCGGAAACCATTGATTCCAGGCCGGCTTTCCGGGAGGATTACGCCCTGCGGCGCTGTGCGATTCCGGCTTCCGGATTCTATGAGTGGAAACGGACCGGAAGGGAGAGCGTCAAATATGAATTCACGGATCCCGGGAAAATTCTCTTCCTGGCGGGCATTTTCCGGCCGGAGGGCGACAGCGGCCGTTTCGTGGTGATCACCACCGCCGCCAACCGGTCGATGATCCCGGTGCATGACCGGATGCCGGTGCTGATGGAAGCGGAGGAAATCGGCGGATGGCTGCAGGAGCCGGAGATTTCCCGGGCAATTCTCGGGCGGCAGCCCAGGGAGCTGAAGGCGGAACTGGCGGAGGACGCCTGGGAACAGCTTTCGTTGTTTGACATGCCGAAATGAAAAGCGGGGCGGGCAAAGGAGATGGTTTCAGCGACAGAGTGAATTGTCACGTTGAATGTAAACTATAAAATTTATAAGGTTGACAATTTGAAAAAGCCATGTTAAAGTTACTCCAGACTTTTAAGGATGGAGGATATTACTATGCATTCAACAACAAAAACTCCTGGCTACACAAAGACGAAGGATATGGCTTATATCGCGGTATTCGCCGTGCTGATCGCCGTTTGCTCCTGGATTTCCATTCCCACCACGGTGCCGTTCACGCTTCAGACCTTTGCGGTTTTTCTGACTGTGGGCGTGCTGGGAGGCAAACGCGGTTCCATGGCGGTGCTGGTTTATATTCTCCTGGGATGCGTGGGTGTTCCGGTGTTCGCGGGATTTTCCGGAGGTGTCGGCGTACTGGCGGGACAGACCGGCGGTTATATCGTGGGATTTCTGTTCTCCGCGCTGGTGATGTGGGGGATCGAGCGGATGGCCGGTACCAGGCTGTGGGTGCAGGCGGTATCCATGGTATTGGGGCTGCTGGCCTGTTATGCGGTGGGAACCCTCTGGTTTCTGGTGGTTTACGGACAGCATACCGGAGCGGTGGGAATCGGCACGGTGCTGGGCTGGTGTGTGATTCCCTTCATCCTGCCGGATCTGGTGAAAATAGCCCTGGCAGTCTTTATGACCCGCCGGATTTCCCCCATTCTGAGGAACCTGTGATGGAGGCAGACAGAGGAATGAGAGATGTGCAGAAAACCGGAGGAAATGCCCGGGAACGGAGCACGATTTCCCTTCGTCCCCACCACGGACTCTGTCTTCAGTTCTTTGAGGGAAAGGGATACAGCGATGGATTTACGGCTCACATGGGGCAGGTGAAAGCACTTCTGGAAGCCGGAGGCCGGATCACGGTGACAGAGGCGGACGATGAAATCTGCAGTCGCTGTCCCAACCGGAAGGGGCATGGATGCGTTTCCGATGAGAAGGTCAGAAGCTACGACCGGAAGGTACTTGAGGTCTGTGGGCTTTCCGGAGGGGAGCAGATGGCATGGGAGACCTTCCGGGAGCTGGTGAGAGAGAAGATTATCCGCGGCGCCGGACGGGCCCTGGTCTGCCCGGACTGCCAGTGGCAGGATATCTGCCAGGAAAAAGAACGGGAGATCCGCCGCTTCGGCGGATCTCCCTCTGATCACTGTCAGCGGTAATGGATGCCGCTCCAGTAAACGTTATCTTTTACGATGGTCTCCGGCAGCAGATCCACGCCGTCCAGAGCCCATTTCTTAAACTCCTGAAAACCTACCCGGTCGATGATGTAGCCCACATGTTCTTTCCCGCCGGGGGCTTTGGGATCAATGTATTTTTCCACGAATTTGTAGGTGTTAAGTATCACTTTGATGATGGTGTCTTCATCCGTCCAGATCAGGAAATCCTCGCCCAGGCGGGGATTTCTTTTTCCCGTCCGTCCCATGATCGTCAGGCGGTAATACTTCCGGCTGCTTCTGGTCATGGCCCGGGTGGGACATTTGGTGACACAGACGCCGCAGCCCACACATTTTTCATGGCTGCGGACCACCCGGAAGTTTTCCGCGTGAAGCGCCTTCACCGATAAACTGTCGCAGCCTTTTACGCAGGCGCCGCAGCTGACGCAGCGGGTGGGATCATACTGGGGTTCCGTCATGCCGATGATGCCGAAATCATGCATCCGGGCCTTGATACAGTCGTTGGCGCATCCGGTGAGGGCGATCTTGAAATGAAGATCGTTGGGGAAAATGGCGTCCTCGATCCGTTTGGCAAAGGCGGCTGTATTGTAGTTGGCGAAGGGACAGACCCGGTTGCCGATGCAGGCGCTGACATTTCTGGTGCCGGAGGCAGGATAGCCGGCGCCCGGCTCTGTCTGGTTGATGTCCAGATTTTCAATGATGGGCTGCAGCAGGGCGTTGACCTTGTCCATGTCCTCCATGGAAATCCCCTCAATCTCAAAGCCCTGGCGGGTGGTCAGGTGAACGCTGCTGTCCCCGTATTCACGGGCGATTTTTGCCACCTGCTCCAGAACCTCCGCGTTGCACAGACCGCCCGGAACACGGACGCGGGAGGCGGCGATCCCTCTTTTTTTCGTCACGCGAAATGCATTTTTCTTTAATTTCTTTGTATTGATATCCATACAGCGCCTCCTAATCCAGCAGATTTCTGCCTTTGGTATAATTGAAAACGGGTCCGTCCAGACAAATGTAGGTGTCTCCCATACGGCAGTGGCCGCATTTTCCCAGGCCGCAGCACATCTTCCGTTCCTGGGAGATCCAGATCTGTTCATCCGTAAGACCCAGATCTTTCAGGGCAGCCACGGCAAACCTCATCATCACCGGCGGTCCCACCACGATGGCGGCGACATTGGCCAGATCGGAAAAGTGCAGATCGGGGATATACTTTGTCACCAGTCCCACTTTTATGTCTTCGCCTTCATCGGCGGCGTCCACGGTGAGGGTCAGCTCCATCTGATCTTCCCAGCGTTTCAGATCTTCCCGAAAAAGAATGTCCCGGGGAGATTTGAAGCCGGTAATCACCTGCAGGGAAGCGGTCTTTTCCGGATGGCCGCCAAAATAGTCGATGACGCCTCTCACCGGGGAGACACCGGTTCCGCCGGCAACGATCACCAGTTCCCGGCCCCGGTAGTCCTCCAGGGAAAACCCATTTCCATAGGGTCCCCGCATCAGCAGGGAGCGTCCCTCGCCGTGCTCAAAAATCTCTCCGGTCACCTTACCCACCCGGCGGATGGTGAGATCCACGGTATCTTCTCCGATACCGCTGACGGAGATGGGCGCTTCTCCGTAGCCGGGGATGGATACTTCAAAAAACTGTCCCGGTTTCACCTCTCCCGAATAACTCATCTGAAAGGTATATTCCAGGTCGGTATGACGGATGATCCGGCAGATACGGGAAGCAAAAGGTATGTATTCGTTTCTCATCACTGTTCTCCTCCTTCCGCAGAAGATCTGGCGGCAGCGTCCAGCCGGTTGAGACATTCCGTATAGGAAATATACTCGGGGCAGATATTTTCGCAGCGGCCGCAGCCCACGCACATATGGTATCCGAACCGTTTTTTATAGTCGGAAATTTTGTGAAGTACCTTGAAACGCATCCGTTCTCCGGGATCCTTCCGGAAACAGATACCTCCGGCCATATCCGTATAGCCGTCCACCTGACAGGAGGCCCAGACTCTCCGGCGTTCTCCCGCGCGGCCATGATCATTGTCCCGGTAAAACAGATCCTGCATGGTGAAGCAGGTGCAGGTGGGACAGACGAAGTTGCAGCGGCCGCAGCTGATGCAGCGGGAAGAGTAATCCTTCCACAAATCCAGGGTAGCGGCGTTTTCCGGCAGCGCATCGGGGATTTTTACGGAAACGGCGTCTTCCGTTACAGATTTCACCGGCTGGCTGGCGTCTTCAGCCGCAAGGCCATCGGCACAGGCCGCCAGTTCCCTGTCCGGAATATCCAGATAGAACCGATCTCCATCCGGGTGTACATAGGCATGGTAACCTTCGCAGGTGTTGGTTCCCATGGACGCGCAGAAGCAGGAGGCAAAGGGGGTGTCGCATCCCATCAGCACAAATCTGGCATCCTGGCGGATTCTTTTGTAGTAGAAATCCTCCGGACCGTTGTTCAGATACATCTGATCCAGACGGCGCAGAGCGTTCATCTCACAGCTGCGGAGAAAAATCAGCCGTTTCTTTTTGGGGGCCTCGGGGACGGAGGCATTGTCATCGGTGAAATAAAACAGAGTTTCCGAAATGGGAAGCAGCGCCTCCTTGAAGCTGTAATCCGATTTCTGATCCCAGACGATTTCCTCCAGTGAATCAATGAGGCCGTAGCGGACGGTATCGGTGTCAGAAAAACAGCCGTCGCCCGGCATCCGCACCGGGGCGTAAATGTCATAGGTTTCCTGCCACCGGGCCAGAAGAAGCCGGGCCTGGTGGCGATTCCATAATTTTCCCATAGTACAGTAATCCTTTCTTTTGGTGTTTTCGGTGACTGTTTGGCCATCTGCGGTTTCGTTTCCGGCAGATGCCAAAAGCCGTCCGGGGTTTCAGACGGTTTTGTAAAAGGCAGCCAGACCCTCCGGATCCGGAAGGATAAAATGGCGGTTCCGGTATAACAGTAACTGTCGGGCGGAAAGCTGCTTGCAGGCTCTGGAAATGGTTTCCCTGGGAGCGCCCACCATGTCGGCCAGAACCGTCAGCGTCAGTTCCGGCCGGATGAGAATCCCCTCCGGACAGGTGATGCCGAAATCCCTCCCCAGCTTCCAGAGCTTTGCAGCAATTTTCCGCTCCACCCGCATACTGCCGGCTGTGTTTTTCAGCTGATGATCCAGCCGCCAGATGTAGCGCTCATATTCCGCCAGAACGGCCCGGGCAAGCCGGGGTTCCTCCTCCATGGTCTGGAGAAAGAAGCTGACGGGAAGCACAAGCACCTGCAGGGGAGAAGAGGCCTCACAGAAAATGGACGTCCTCCGGGAAGCGGCCAGATTGTGGTTCAGCAGATGGCCGCCGCCCAGGATAAAGATGATCTTACGGTTTCCCCTCCTGGTAAGATTATAGATCATCGCCTCGCCTTCCAGAAGAAGATAGGCGCAGGAGAGCAGCTCTCCGGAAGAAAAAACCATGGCGCCCTTCCGATAGCGGACGAGATGGCCATTCTGAAAAAGTTTCTCTGTCAAAGAATCCGGAAGATCCCGGAAAAAGGGAAGCTTTCGGACATTCTGGGGATGAAGTTCCATAATACCTCCTGACTGCATGTAAAGCGAGTATAACGGAAAATGAAAAATTTTGCCGTGACGTATATCACGTTTCTGCTGTTTTCAGTGTATCATATCTTCCCGGGTATCGTCATCCCCTCGGAAAAATTATAAGTTGTTTTTGCCACAAAATGGCGCTATAATGATTCCACAGCAACGGTCTCTGATCCCGGACAGCGGAAAGCGGGAAATGGACGGAACACCCTCTTCGGGGGCGGATTCTGAAAATTCTGCGGGAAATGCGAGTCGCATTTCTGAGAAAGCAGGAAGCACCGGCAGACACGGTCTGCGTGACAATGGAAATTCTTTCCATTGTCAGACAAAACGGCTGCAGCGTACGACTGCACACCTGCGGTGTGCCAGGCCGCCGTCGGCTGGCACGCCTCCGCCGTTTTGTATCACAGTATAGTGTCCGGGAGAGAGACCAAAGGGAAAGCGGGGATCCGGAAGCGATGAGTGGAAAGTTATGGAAATACTGTACAACCGATCAGTGGCAGGATTACCTGCTTTCGCTTCATCTTGCCGGCCGGAATCTGGCTCTCGAAAAGGAGATGGCTGTGCTGTATCACTTTTCCAATTGTCAGGAGGAGCATTACCGGAAGGGACGGATACCCAAAAAGAACGGAGGATACCGGACCCTGTGGATCCCGGATGGTCAGCTGGCAGGGATTCAGAGAAGGCTTCTTGGGCGGGTGCTGGAGACCATGGAAGTTTCCGAATATGCCGCGGCCTACCGGAAAGGGATGGGGCTGGCGGACGGCGCCCGGCCCCATGTGGGAAAACCGGTGGTGGTGAAGATGGATGTGCGGGATTTTTTCGGAAGTATCGGATATCTGACGGTTTACCGGAAGGCATTTCCTCCGTGGCTGTTTCCGGATCCGGTAAGGGGACTGTTTGCTTCCCTGTGCTGCTTCCGGGAAACTCTTCCCCAGGGAGCGCCCACCTCGCCGTATGTTTCCAACCTGGTGATGCGGGATTTTGACCGTTCGCTGGGCGGCTGGTGCCGGGAAAGGGGAATCGCCTATACCCGTTACTGTGACGATCTGACCTTTTCCGGGGATTTTGATCCCGGTCAGGTGATCCGGAAAGCCACCGCCTTTCTGGAAACCATGGATTTTTCCGTCAACAGGGAAAAGACCAGGGTATTCACCGGAGCAGCCCGGCAGGAGGTGACCGGACTGGTGGTAAACAAAAAGCTTCAGGTTGCCCGGAAGACGCGCCGCAGACTGCGGCAGGAATGGTATTACTGCAGGCAGTACGGAGTGGAGGGGCATCTTGAGCGGACAGGGTCGGAGGACTCCCCGGAACATTATCTGGAACGTCTGGCGGGAAGCGTTCAGTATGTGCTGTCGGTGGATCCGGAAAATACGGAGTTTCGATACATGAAAGAGGAGATAACCCGCGAACTGGCTCTGCGGAGAGCGGCGGCTTCAGAAAATTGACAAAAAATCTAAAAATTCGCGGCTAAAATCGACAGAAAATGGATTGACAAAACAGAAGGTGTGTGTTAAATTAATAACAGATTGAAAAAGCGGTACCAATTACTGACGGGATAGTGTGGAGCATACCACAGGGGAATTGATACTGAATAAGAGCCGACCGTCTGGGCAGCATTTGTACCTGTACAAATGTTGCCCTTTTTTCATGAAATTACAGCGCATGAAAAAAGGGCGAAAATGAAACAAATCTAAAGGAGGAGTTAGTATGTTTAAGGATGAGTTTCAGGCAGTCTGTAATGCAGGAGCAGGCAAAGTTAACTTGATGAAGAAGAATCCGCTGGGATACTTTGTGGCCGCTTTGGTGGCAGGTATGTTTATTTCCTTCGGAAGCTTCGTGGCATTTACGCTGGGGCAGGTGATTTCCGCCGGGGATGCGGCTCCCTGGACGAAACCCACGCAGGCATTTGCGTTTGCTTCTGCTCTGAGCCTTGTGGTGATGGCAGGCGCGGAGCTGTTTACCGGAAACAACTTCGTAATGAGCGCCGCTTCCCTGAGAAAGAAAGTGACCTGGGGAGACACCATAAAGCTGTGGATTTTCTGCTGGATCGGCAACCTGATCGGCTCTCTGATCTGCGTAGGCATTTTCCAGCTGACCGGAATTCCCACTGCGGGAGAAGGCGAAGTTGCCGCGTACTTTACACAGGTTTCTGTCGGAAAAGTAGGTTATGCTCCGCTGCCGCTGCTGGCAAGAGCTGTGTTCTGTAACATTCTGGTATGTCTGGCGGTATGGTGCGGCACCAAACTGAAATCCGAGTCCGGAAAACTGATCATGATTTTCTGGTGTATCTTCGTCTTCATGGTTTGCGGATTTGAGCACAGCATCGCCAACATGAGCATTGAGGGCGTTGCCCTGGTAAACGGCGGCATCACCATCGGACAGTACTGCTACAGCGTCCTGCTGGCTACCATAGGAAATATGATCGGCGCCATTGTCTTTGTGACACTTCCGTATCACCTGATTTCCAGGGAAAAATAAGATATCAAAGCATTTTACATAAGCATCCTCTCCGTCGAAACAGGGCGGGGAGGATTTTTTTTCTCAAAATGGTTCGTTTCCAAATATGTCAAAATACCCGGCAATACTTGACGAATCGGCATGGGATTTCTATAATGATTTTATACCGAACAATTCGGAACCGAACTATCGGGAACTCTGCAAATTTACAAACGGTACAGAAAGAGGGGGATGCCGGATGGAAAAAGATGATATCGGTTTTGAGGTGAAACGTCTGGATAATGAGATTCACAGTTATGTGGCGCTGACCCGGGTGGCCATGGGCGCAGGTGAGCTGACCATGATGCAGAGCTGGATTATCGGCTATCTGTATGAAAACCGGGATCAGGAGATCTTTCAGAAGGACATCGAGGCGAATTTTTCCATTGCCCGTTCCACGGCCACAGGTATTCTGCAGCTGATGGAAAAAAAGGAATATATCCATCGGGAAACGGTGCCGTACGATGCCAGGCTCAAGCAGGTGATGCTGACCGCAAAGGGAGAGGAGTTGCAGAAGAATACCATGAAGGCGATTCGCAATCTGGAACGGAAGATGCGAAGCGGCATTCCGGAAGAAGATATGGATACCTTTTTCCGGGTGATCCGGACGATCCGCGCCAACGTGGAAAACTGCCATAAAGAAACGGACAGGAGGAGAGATTGATGTTAAAAACACTGGGAGCACAGGTAAAGGAATTTAAGCTGCCGTCCATCCTCACGCCCATGTTTATGATTCTGGAGGTTATCATGGAGATGGTGGTGCCGCTGCTGATGGCATCGATCATTGATGACGGGGTGGAAAAAGGCGATATCCGGCATATCTGTCTGGTGGGAGCGGGAATGATTCTGGCCGCTCTTGTGGGACTGTTTGCCGGAATTATGGGAGGAAAGTACGGAGCGAGGGCTTCCGCGGGGTTTGCAAGAAACCTTCGCAGGGCAATGTATGAGAATATTCAGACCTTCTCCTTCGCCAACATTGACAAGTACAGTACGGCGGGACTGATCACCCGTCTGACCACGGATGTGACGAACCTGCAGAATGCCTATCAGATGATTCTTCGGATGTTTACCAGAGCGCCGGCCAGTCTGCTGTGCGCCATGGTAATGGCTTTTGCCATCAATGCCAGACTGGCCTCCATATATCTGACGGCTGTGGTGCTTCTGGGAATCTGCCTGGTGCTGATCATGAGCCGTGCGACGAAATACTTTCAGCAGGTATTCCGCAAATACGATGATCTGAACGCCAGCGTTCAGGAAAATGTGGCCGGAATCCGGGTGGTGAAAGCTTATGTGCGGGAAAATTATGAGGATAAAAAGTTTGCGAAGGCATCCGGCAATGTTTACCGGATGTTCGTTGGCGCCGAGAAAATTCTTACCCTTAACGCGCCGCTGATGCAGTTTACGGTATATGCCTGTATTCTGGGAATCAGCTGGCTGGGCGCCCGGATGATTGTGACGGATGCGCTGACCACCGGAGAACTGATGAGTCTGCTGACCTACTGTATGAACATCCTTATGAGTCTGATGATGCTCTCCATGATTTTTGTGATGGTGACCATGAGCGCCGCCAGCGCCCAGAGAATCACAGAGGTGCTGAACGAAAAAAGCACCCTGTCCAATCCCTCCTGTCCGGTGACAGAGGTGAAGGACGGAAGTATTGTGTTTGACCATGTGGATTTCAGTTATAAGAAAAATTCCAGAGAGCCGGTGTTAAAAGATATCTGTCTGAGCATCCATTCCGGGGAATGTATCGGGATTATCGGAGGAACCGGAAGTGCCAAATCCAGTCTGGTGAATCTGATCAGCCGTCTGTATGATGTGACCGCCGGCAGTGTGCAGGTGGGCGGACTGGACGTGCGAAAGTACGATATGGAAGCGCTGAGAAACCAGGTGGCTGTGGTGCTTCAGAAAAACGTACTGTTCTCCGGAACTATACTGGAAAATCTCCGGTGGGGAGATAAAAACGCCACGGAGGAAGAATGTATCCGGGCCTGTCGGCTGGCCTGCGCGGATGAATTTATTGAACGGCTTCCGGACGGCTATCACACTTACATCGAGCAGGGAGGAACCAATGTCTCCGGAGGTCAGAAGCAGAGGCTGTGTATTGCAAGAGCCTTACTGAAAAAGCCGAAAGTCCTGATCCTGGACGATTCCACCAGCGCGGTGGATACCGCGACGGACGCAAAAATCCGACGGGCTTTTGCCAGGGAAATTCCCAATACCACCAAGCTGATTATCGCGCAGAGAATTTCCAGTGTACAGAACGCCGACCGGATTATCGTGATGGAAGACGGGCAGATCAACGGCTTTGGCACCCATGAAGAACTTCTTCGCACCAACGCCATTTACCGGGAGGTTTATGAGTCTCAGACGCAGGGCGGAGGAGATTTTGATGAAAAAGGAGGTGACAGATAATGCCGGGACCGGGAAGAATGAGGGGACCAGCCCCCAAGGTAAAAAATCCGGGGAAGCTTATGGCCAGAATTATGGCTTATGTGGGGAAAAAATATCGGATCTCATGCATTATCGTGGTGATCTGTATTTTCATCGGTGTATTGGCAAATGTACAGGGAACCATGTTTATGCGGGATCTGATTGACAGTTATATTCTGCCTCTGATCGGGCAGGAACATCCGGATTTTGGCCCGCTTCTGGCGGCTATCTGCCGGGTGGGAGCATTTTATGCGGTGGGTATTTTATCCACGTTTGCTTACAACCGGATCATGGTTTATGTGACCCAGGGAACGCTGCGCAACCTTCGGGTGGATCTGTTCTCTCACATGGAAAGCCTGCCGATCCGCTATTTTGATACACATCCCCACGGGGATATCATGTCGGTGTATACCAACGATATCGATACGCTGCGGCAGATGATCAGTCAGAGTATCCCGCAGCTTCTGAACAGCGTCATCACCATTGTCAGTGTTCTTGTCAGCATGATTATTCTCAGTATTCCGCTGACGCTCATCAATATGGTGATGGTGGCCATTATGCTGGTGACCACAAAAAAACTGGCGGGATTAAGCGGCCGCTATTTTCTGTCTCAGCAGAGGGATCTGGGTAAGGTCAACGGTTATATTGAAGAGATGATGGAAGGACAGAAAGTGGTAAAGGTGTTCTGCCATGAGGAAGAGAGTATCGAGAAATTCAATGAGATCAATGATCAGTGGTTTGAAAGTTCCGACAGCGCCAACAAATACGCCAATATGCTGGGACCTGCCAATGCGCAGCTGGGAAATGTCAGCTATGTGGTCTGTGCCATTTTCGGCGGTATTATGGCGACGTACGGAGTGGGCGGTCTGACACTGGGCGGTCTGGCCAGCTTCCTGACTTTTAACAAAAGCTTCAGCGGGCCCATCAATCAGGTGAGTATGCAGCTGAACGCGGTGGTGATGGCGCTGGCGGGCGCGGAACGGATTTTTGCTCTGATGGATGAGGAGCCGGAAAAAGACGAAGGCTATGTAACTCTGGTAAATGCGGAGACGGGACCGGACGGCCAGATCCGGGAGACAGAAAAACGAACCGGAACCTGGGCCTGGAAACATTACCATAAGGCAGAAGGCACCACCACCTACCGGAAACTGGAGGGGGATGTGGTGTTCAATGGAGTGGATTTCGGCTATGATGACCGGAAAATCGTGCTGCACGATATCCGGATGTACGCCGAGCCGGGCCAGAAGATTGCCTTTGTGGGTTCCACCGGCGCGGGAAAAACCACTATTACCAATCTGATCAACCGTTTTTATGATATTCAGGACGGAAAGATCCGCTACGATGGTATCAATATCAATAAAATCAAAAAGGCAGACCTGCGCCGCTCCCTGGGAATCGTGCTGCAGGATACCCAGCTGTTTACGGCTACGGTAAAAGAAAATA
This sequence comes from Candidatus Pullilachnospira intestinigallinarum, assembly GCA_018711275.1. Classification (GTDB taxonomy): domain Bacteria; phylum Bacillota; class Clostridia; order Lachnospirales; family Lachnospiraceae; genus Pullilachnospira; species Pullilachnospira intestinigallinarum. The sequence continues at coordinate 15,958 of DVIN01000082.1, read as the reverse complement.
TCCGGTATGGAAAACTGGACGCCACAGACGAAGAAGTGATAGCGGCGGCAAAGCTGGCCAATGCGGACAGTTTTATCCGCCGGCTTCCCAACGGTTACGATACCATGCTCACCAACAATGGTTCCAATCTGAGCCAGGGACAGCGGCAGCTGATCGCTATTGCCAGGGCCGCGGTGGCAGATCCGCCGGTACTGATACTGGACGAGGCCACCAGCTCCATCGATACCCGAACGGAAAAGCTGGTGCAGGATGGCATGGATAAGCTGATGAGCGGCAGAACCACTTTCGTCATCGCCCACCGGCTGTCCACTGTCCGCAACAGTGACTGTATCATGGTACTGGAGCAGGGAAGGATTATTGAGAGAGGAACCCATGAACAGCTGATGGAACAGAAGGGAAGATATTATCAGCTTTACACAGGAGGAGCTGCGCTGGCATGAACATGAGAATCATAATCTCTCCGGCTAAAAAAATGGTGACGGATAATGACTGGCTGGCGGCGGAACAGCTGCCCTGTTTTCTGGACAGGACGGAACAGATCCGCCGGTATCTGGACAATCTGACCTATGATGAACTGAAACAACTGTGGGGATGCAGCGATAAGCTGGCCAGGGAGAACGAGCTGCGGCTGAGACAGATGCGTCTGGAAGAGAATCTCACCCCGGCGCTGCTGGCCTATGAAGGGATCCAGTATCAGTACATGGCGCCCCGGGTATTTACCGACGGCCAGTGGAAATATGTCCGCGAACATCTGCGGATTCTCTCCGGATTTTACGGCGTACTGCGTCCCACGGACGGGGTAGTGCCTTACCGGCTGGAAATGCAGGCGAAGGCGGATGTGAACGGCGCCGGGGATCTCTATGGGTTCTGGGGCGCGGATATCTGGCGGGAAATTTCCAGGGATACAGACATGATTTTGAATCTGGCATCCAAAGAGTATTCCCGCTGTGTGGAACCTTACCTGTGTCAGACGCTTCCCATGGTTACCTGTGTGTTCGGAGAAAAAAAGGGAGAAAAGGTGGTTCAGAAGGCCACGCTGGCAAAGATGGCCAGGGGAGAGATGGTCCGTTATCTGGCGGAATGTGACGCCAGGGATCTGGAAACAGTCAGAAATTTTCGGGGACTGGATTTTCGGTTTGTTCCGGAACTGTCCGGGGAAAGCCGGTATGTATTTCTCCGAAATACGTCTGCCTGACGATTCATGGGCTGCCGCCTGTTCTGGGCCGGGCTCCCCCGGGAGCTGATGATGGCGAACCCGGTGTTAGGAAGATAAGTATGGATTGCTTTTTCAGAACATTTGTATTAGTCTGGAAGAAAAGAAATTAAAAGGAAAAAGACGGAAGGGAGATATGAAAATGCTTTTTATTGAATACCCGAAATGCAGTACCTGCAAAAAGGCGAAAGCCTGGCTTGTGGAAAAAAACGTGACCTTTGAGGACCGAAATATTGTGGAGGAGAATCCCACAAAGGAGGAACTGTCCGCATGGATTGCCAGGAGCGGTCTTCCGGTAAAGCGGTTTTTCAATACCAGCGGCATGAAGTACAAGGAACTGGGACTGAAGGACCGGCTGGCGGATATGAGTATGGAAGAGCAGATTTCCCTGCTGGCGTCCGATGGGATGCTGGTGAAACGGCCGCTTCTGGTGGGGGAAACCTGTGTGATTCCCGGATTTAAAGAAAAGGAATGGATCATGGCCCTGGGACTGGAGGCGTAAAGGATGAACGAGACACAGATGAAGGAACTTGCCCGGAGGGAAGGGTTTGACAACGCGGAATTTCTGGGGACCAATCAACTGCAGTTTGATTCCGCACTGCGCAGGTACTGTGAAGAAAATGCCTGCGGCAACTACGGGAACAATTATGCCTGTCCCCCTTCCTGCGGGACTCCCGGACAGATGGAGGAACAGGTTCGCAGGTATGACCGGGCACTGGTGCTGCAGACGATTCAGAAAGTGGAGGATCTGACGGATTCCCGGCAGATCCGGGAAGCCAGAGCGCTGCACAATGAACGGACCTGGAATCTGTCAGACCGGTTTGAGGCGGAGGGTATCACGGGACTTCGGATCATGGCCGGACCCTGTACCGCCTGTTCCACATGTGCGATTTGCCGGAAAGCCCCCTGCCGATTTCCGGAGAAAAAGGCTTCCTGTCTGTCTGCTTACTGTATCTGTGCGGAAAAAATGGCCGAAAGCTGCAGAATGCCTTATTGGTGCGGTGAAAATACGGTGGCATTTTTCAGTATGTTTCTGCCGGATGATGGAAAACTGAAAGAAAAAGAAGAAAAGTGAGGAAACGGGATGGAACAGCTGGAACTGCTCCTGGAGATGGGGCTGGAGCATGTGGTAAATCTGGGGATTCTGGTGTTTGAATTTATCGGCGTAGCCGTAATTCTCGTCAGCGGCATCCGGGGGATCATCAAATGGATCCGCCACGCCGGAGATACCAGAATCTATCTGGCAAAAGGGCTGGCCATGGGACTGGAATTCAAGATGGGAAGCGAAATCCTGCGTACCGTGGTGGTGCGACAGTGGAGCGAGATTGCCATTGTAGCAGGAATTATTGCACTTCGGGCGGCTCTGTCCTTTCTGATCCATTGGGAGATCAAGGAAGAGAAGAAAGAAGAGCTGGAAAATGAGAAGAGGGTACTTCATGAAAAAGAACAGTAACCGTTGGATCCTCTATCTGGAAACAGCAGCGGTTTCCGTTCTGGCCGTGGTCCAGTCTCAGAAAGCTATTCTGCCGCAGATGGCGGGAATTGTAATCTATGCGCTTGCCGCCGTATCGCTGACTGCGGCCTGTGGAATTTAAAATTCAGGACCCGGATGACGAGAAGGATTTATCCCAGACCGTTGATGCGGCCCTGGATCAGATTGACCGGAAAAATTATGCTGCGGAATTGATCGGAAAGGGATTCTCTCCCCAACAGATCAGAAAATATGGATTTGCATTCTGCGGGAAAAAGATCCTGATAGGGAAAAACCGCGAAAATGGATAACGATTGAGAAAAGAGAGGCTTTTATGAGAAAACTTGCATTAAGCGATGAGATACTGCTCAGTATCGAAACCCCGGCCCGTTATACCGGCGGGGAAGTAAACTCGGTGATGAAGGATCCCGAAAAGGTGGACATCCGGTTTGCCATGTGTTTTCCGGACGTCTACGAGATCGGTATGTCCCACCTGGGCATTCAGATTCTTTACGATATGTTCAACCGGCGGGAAGATACCTGGTGTGAGCGGGTATACTCCCCCTGGCCGGATCTGGATCAGGTGATGAGAAAGGAGCATATCCCTCTGTTTGCCCTGGAGTCCCAGGACCCGGTGAAGGATTTTGATTTTCTGGGAATCACCATCCAGTATGAGATGTGCTACACCAATATTCTGCAGATTCTGGATCTGTCCGGCATTCCCCTGCACGCCGCAGAGCGTGGCGAGGACGATCCGCTGGTGATCGGCGGCGGACCCTGTACTTACAACCCGGAGCCGCTGGCGCCCTTTTTTGACCTTTTTTATATCGGAGAAGGCGAGACGGTGTATGACCAGCTGCTGGATACTTACAAGAAGTATAAGCGGGAGGGAAAAAACAGAAAAGAATTTCTGAAGGCCGCGGCGAAGATTCCGGGGATTTACGTTCCTTCTCTGTATGAGGCGTCTTACCATGAGGACGGAACCATCGCTTCTTTTGCGCCGGTGGAAGAGGGAATCCCGGAGAAGATTCAGAAGCAGATTGTCATGGAAATCACGGATACCTGTTATCCCAAAGCCCCGGTGGTGCCCTTTGTGAAGGTGACCCAGGACCGGGTGGTGCTGGAGATTCAGAGGGGCTGTATCCGCGGCTGCCGGTTCTGTCAGGCAGGTATGCTGTACCGGCCCACCCGGGAGCGGGAAGTGGATTTCCTGAAGGAGCGGGCGGTGGAAATGCTGGATGCCACCGGCCATGAGGAGATTTCCCTCAGTTCTTTAAGCTCCAGCGATTACTCCCAGCTCCCTGAACTGGTGAGCTTTCTGATGGAGGAATGCGGGAAGCGTGGGGTGAATATTTCTCTGCCCTCTCTGCGTATTGACGCCTTCTCTTTGGACGTGATGAAGAAAGTGCAGGATATCCGCAAGAGCAGTCTGACCTTTGCCCCGGAGGCCGGTTCCCAGAGGCTGCGGGATGTGATCAACAAAGGTCTGACGGAGGAAGTGATCCTGGAGGGCGCAGGCAAAGCCTTTGAGGGCGGATGGACCAAGGTGAAGCTGTACTTCATGCTGGGCCTTCCCACGGAGACGGAGGAAGACATGAAGGAGATCGCCCATCTGGCGGAGAAGATTGCCAAACGCTACTATGAGATTCCCAAAGAGCAGCGGCACGGAAAATGTCAGATCACCGTCAGCACCTCTTTCTTTGTGCCCAAGCCCTTTACCCCCTTCCAGTGGGCGCCCATGTGCCGGGAGGCGGAATTTCTGGACCGGGCAAAGGTGGTCCGGGAGGAAATCCATGCCCAGCTGAATCAGAAGAGCATCAAATACAACTGGCACGAGGCGGATGTGACGGTGCTGGAGGGTATTCTGGCCAGAGGAGACCGGCGGGTGGCGCCGGCCATCGAGGCGGCTTACAAAAAGGGCGCGCTGTTTGATTCCTGGTCGGAGTATTTCCACCCGGAGTACTGGAGGGAGGCCTTTGACCAGTGCGGTATTGATACGGATTTTTACACGGTGAGGGAACGGCGGGAGGAGGAGATCTTCCCCTGGGATTTCATCGATATCGGCGTGACGAAGGAGTTTCTTTTGAGAGAATGGAAAAACGCGGCCAAAGAAAAGGTGACGCCCAACTGCCGGATGCGCTGTTCCGGCTGCGGCGCCGCCAGATATGAAGGAGGTGTCTGTGTTGAAAGTAAGGGTTAAGTTTTCCAAAGAAGGGGCCGTGAAATTCATCGGACACCTGGATGTGATGCGGTATTTTCAGAAGGCCATCCGTCGGGCTGGCATTGACGTAGCTTATTCCGAGGGGTTCTCCCCCCACATGATCATGTCCTTTGCCGCTCCTCTGGGAGTGGGCGTGACCAGTACCGGAGAATATTTTGATATGGAGCTGAAAAGCGCCGTTTCTTCCCGCCAGATGGAGGATGCGTTTAACGCCCAGATGGCAGAGGGAATCCGGGTGCTGAGCGTCCGGGAAATTCCCCAGGGGAAGGCTCACGCCGCCATGTCTCTGGTGGCCGCCGCGGATTATCTGGTATCCTTCCGGGAGGGGAAGGCGCCGGCGGCCGGCTGGCAGGACCGGGTGCGGCAGTTCCTTGACCAGAAGGAGATTGTGATTCTCAGAAAAACCAAACGCAGTGAGAAGGAGACGGATATCCGGCCCTGGATCTATCAGATGGAGGTGCGGCAGGATGCGATTTTCCTTCAGCTGGCGGCGGGAAGTGTTCACAATCTGAAGCCGGAACTGGTGCTGGAGGCTTTCGCCGCATTTCTGGGTGAGGAGCTGGCGCCCTTTGCCCTGATGGTTCACCGGCTGGAGACCTATGCCAATGTGGGAAGCGAAGAGGAACGCAGGCTGGTTCCCCTGGAAGATCTGGGAAAAGAGATCAAGTAGATGGAAAAGCTGATTATCACACAGATGGAGATCCGCAAAAAACAGGCGCTGGTGACGGCACTGTGGCGGGATGGAAAAATCTGGAATCTGGAACTGGCCCCGCCGGCGGACAGAAGGCTTCTGGGGAGTATTCATGTGGGGAAGGTGCAGAAGGTGCTTCCGGATCAGAAAGGGGCCTTTGTGGAGATTGAAGGGCGGCTGCCCTGCTATTTCGCCACAGACAAGAATACCGGACCTCTCATCCGGAGGGGAAGGCGGACAGGAGCGCTGGCTGCCGGGGACGAGCTGCTGGTGCAGGTGACCCGGGAGGCGCTGAAAACCAAAGCGCCCAGCGTTTCCGCCAATTTGAGTTTTCCCGGGGAGTATCTGGTGCTGACCACGGAAAACCGTATGCTGGGGATTTCCTCGCGGATTTCGGAACCCCAGCGGACAAGGCTGCGCCAGCTGTTGACGGAGGTGCTGCCCCAGGAGAGAAGTTACGGGGTCATTGTCCGGACCAACGCGGCGCAGGCTGAAAAACAGCAGCTTCTGGCGGAGCTTTCCCGACTGAAGGACCGCATGGAGGAAGTTTTGAAGAAAGGCAGTTATGCCCCCTGCCATACCAGAATCATGGACGGGGATTCCCGGGAGACGGAGGCGGTAAAAAACTGTGTCTGGGAAAACCTGGAGAAAATCGTCACGGACGACCCGGAGATTTATCAGAAGCTGCTGGCATTTATCGCAGAGAGCTATCCCGGCGGGCAGGAAAAAGTGGAGCTGTATGAAGATCCGTTGCTGCCGCTGGCCAAACTGTTTTCCCTGGAAGCGGCCGTGGACGGGGCGCTGAATAAAAAAGTCTGGCTCAGATCCGGGGGATTTCTGGCGATTGAGCAGACGGAGGCCTGCGCCGTCATCGATGTGAACTCCGGAAAGCATGTGGAAAAGCGGGATACGGGGGAAATGGCAGCCCGCATCAACCGGGAGGCCGCCGGGGAAATCCTGCGGCAGATCCGGCTGAGAAACCTGTCCGGCATCATTCTGGTGGATTTCATCAATATGAACCAGGAAGAGCAGGAGCAGCTTCTTGCCATGATGCGGGGACTGGCAAAGGAGGACCGGATCACCACCCGGGCCGTGGACGTAACGGCGCTGGGAATTATGGAACTGACCCGGAAGAAGGAGAAGAAAACCCTGAAGGAGCAGCTGGAAGAACTGTGAGCCGGCAAGGAAGGAGTGGGAAATCCATGAATACGCAGGAAAAGAGAAAATCCCTCAGGCCCTGGCAGGGTATTGTGTTTTTTCTGGTGATCATGGCGGCATTTTTTGCCGTCTGTGTTCCCATGCAGATGGCGTGGGGAATCTACGGGCTGGCGCTGACGGAGCTGCTGATTCTGGCGCTGGCGCTGCTGTTTGCCCTGATCGCGCGCCGCCCGCCGGGAGAAATCTTTCCGGTGCATCGAGTACATCTTCTTCCGGTGCTGGGTACGGTGATTATCTGGGTCAGCGCGCTTCTGGCCACCATGGTGATCACTCTGGTGCAGTACCGGCTGTTCCCGGCGGCCATGAGCCAGGTCAGCGGCAGCCTGGAAAGCGTCATCGGAAGCGTTCCGGCGGCTCTGGGGGTGGTGATTGTCTGCCTGATGCCGGCCATCTGCGAAGAGGCGGTGCACCGGGGCGTGATCCTGTCCTGCATGCGGCCCCTGAAGAAAACGTGGCTGATCGTGCTGGTGATGGGGATTCTTTTCGGCCTGTTTCACACGGATCCGCTCCGGTTTCTTCCCACGGCCATTTTGGGGGCGGCCATGACCTATGTGGTGGTAAAAACCGGAAATATGGTGTATTCCGCCATTTTCCACGGCATCAATAACCTGGTTCCGCTGCTGGCGCAGCACGCGATGGCATCCCGGCAGGATCCGCAGCTTACGGAGGTATATGAAAGCCTGGGGAGCGCCGTCATTCCCGTGGCCAGTATCGGGATGTATCTGGCCATGGCGGCGGTGGTTCCCTTCGGACTGTATCTGGGACGGGATCTGCTTTTGCGCACGCCGGGTACTTCCCGGCGGTTCTGGCCCAGGGGACAGGAGACCAGGACGGCCATGAAGATCCTGATTCCCTCTCTGGTGATTTTCGGGGCGGGGGTGATCCTGACGGCCGCGGGTATTTTTCTGTTTCCGGATTATTCTGATCTGGTCCGGCAGGCAAGGCTTTCCCCGTAAACGCAGCGGAGGACAGAGGTGTATGACGAGAGAAGAACTGGGAAAAAAACTGACCGCTTATACGGAAACGGAAAAAAGATATATCCGGGAGGGACCTGACGGCACCGTGGATACGGAATCCAGCAAGCCGGAGGAGCTGAAGGAAGGAAATTTTCTTCGACCCGGCGAAAATATCGGGATTGTCCGGCAGGACAGGTTTCGTCCGGTGAGCACCCACAAGCACAATTATATTGAACTGAATTATGTCTGGTCCGGCTGGTGTGTCCAGACGGTCAAAGGACGTCAGATCATAACCAGAAAAGGAGATATCTGTCTGATGGATCCCCAGGCAGAGCATTCTGTAGGAGTATGCGGAGAGCATGATATCATCGTAAACCTCCTGATGAGCAAAAAATATTTTGACAGCGGTTTCTTTTCCCGGATGTCGGGAAATGGAATTATGTCCCGCTTTCTGCTGAACGCCGTAACGAAGCAGCGAAACCGGGAGCATTTTCTGATGTTTCCCACCAGTGAAAACAGCCGGGTTCCGGGGATCATGGAAGAGATTCTTCTGGAGTATTACGGGGATGATCTGGGTCGTCAGGAGATTCTGGACAGCTATATGATCATTCTTTTTACAGAGATGCTGCGCAGTTTCCGGGACGTCAGCCAGACAGAAGGTTCCCGGGAGGGGATTTCCGTCGGGGAGATTCTCAGCTATATGGAAAAGCACTACCGGGACTGTACGCTGCAGGAGACGGCGGATGCCTTCGGTTTCCATCCGGTATATCTGACCACCGCTCTGAAGGAGAAGACTGGTAAGAGCTTTGTGGAGCATCTCCAGAGTCAGCGGATCAATCAGGCAAGAAGGCTTCTGCTGCGTACCGATCTGACGGTGGCGGACATCGCCGGGGAAGTGGGTTACAGCAACGTGGAATTCTTTTACCGGAAATTCCGGCAGGCGGAGGGATGCACGCCAAAGGAATACAGAAAACAGCACAGGGAATCGCCCCAGGGGGCCTGACGTATGAGGCATATGTACCTCGTGCGCCAGGTCCTTTTTGCTGGCGGCGGCAGAACAGGCGGATCCCGGGGCGGCAGGTCCGGGACAGGGATGATACCTCCGGAGAGCTTAAAATCGGTCAGTATTTTGCTGAAGAATCGTCATTGAAAGTATGCGGATTTTGCCGTAAGCTGACGGTAACACTACAGCAACATCCGCTGGGGCCAGGCTGCCGGCTTGCCGCCGCAGAAGGCCCTGCAGCGAAAGAAGGAGGGTTTTTATGTTTGGGATTCAGAGAGTAACCATTGATTATCTGGAAAATCCGGTGGGAATTTCCGGCTGTCCCCAGTTCGCCTGGTCCATGGAATCGGACCGGAAGAATGTGATCCAGACGGCGTACCGGCTGCGGATCGCAAAAGACGGTGATTTTTCCCGGCCTGTGTATGACAGCAAAAAGAGGGAGACGGAGCAGTCGGCGCAGATACAGGCGGAAGGGTTTGTCATGGAGCCGCTTATCGGCTATCAGGTCAGGGTAAAGGCATGGGATAACCAGGGGGAGGAAAGCCCCTGGAGCAGTCCCGCAGAATTTGTATCCGCGCTGCAGGCGCCCGGTCAGTGGAAAGGCAGCTTCATCGGAGTGGAAACGGCCGCTGACGAAAAGATTTCCAAAGGGACGTATATCCGCGGCACCTTCCGGGTGGAAAAACCGGTCCGGAACGCGTACATGGTTTCCACGGCGCTGGGTCTGTATCACCCGTTTCTGAACGGAGAACCGGTGGGAGATGATGAGATGGCTCCCGGATGGACTTCCTACGGGAACAGGATTCTGTACCAGACCCATGAGGTGACGGATCTTCTCGTACAGGGAGAGAACGTGCTGGGCGCACACCTGGGCGCCGGCTGGTATAAGGGTACCATTGGTCTGGCCAAAGGCAAAAACAATTATGGAACAGAAACCGCCTTCCTGGCCCAGATCCTGATCCGCTATCAGGACGGAACGGAAGAGACCATCGTTACAGACGAAAGCTTCAAAGGCTGTGACAGTCCGGTGGTTTTCTCGGAAATCTACGATGGAGAGATCTACGATGCCAGAAAGGAACAGCCAGGCTGGAACAGGCCGGGATTCGATGACGCCTCCTGGCTTCCGGTGCATACCGTACAGCAGGCAAAGGATGTTCTGGTTCCCCAGGGCGGCTGCAAGGTACGGGAGCTGATCCCCCTTCCGGCGAAGGAGATCATCGTCACGCCCGAGGGAGATACGGTGCTGGATTTCGGACAGAACCTCACCGGGTGGGTGCATGTGAAGGTGGATGGAAAAGAAGGACAGGAAATGATTCTGAACCATTTTGAAGTGCTGGACGCCCGGGGAAATGTCTATACGGAAAATCTCCGTACCGCCAAAGAAACCCTCACCTATATCTGCGACGGAAAGGGAGAGGCCATCTACCGGCCCAGCTTTACCTTCCAGGGTTTCCGGTATATCCGGGTCGCCGCGTACCCGGGGGAGGTGAAGAAAGAAAACTTCACTGCCTGGGCCGTTCATTCCGATATGAGGGATACGGGACATTTTTTCTGTTCCAATCCGCTTTTGAACCAGCTTCAGCATAATATTTCCTGGGGACTGAAGGGCAATTTCCTGGATATTCCCACCGACTGCCCCCAGAGAGATGAACGGCTGGGCTGGACAGGGGACGCGCAGATCTTCTGCCGTACCGCCACTTTCCTGAAGGATACCTATACCTTCTTTTCCAAGTGGCTGAAGGATGTGGCCGCCGATCAGGCTCCCAACGGGGCTGTGCCTCATGTGGTACCGGATATCCTCACCAACCGGTCGGACGACGACTGGCTGGTGGGAGAGGGAAACAGCATGGGCGCCACCGCCTGGGGAGACGTGGCGGTGATCGCTCCCTGGACGCTTTACCTGTCTTACGGCGACAGACGGATCATTGAAGAACAGTATGACAGCATGAAGGGCTGGATCGATTTTATGAATGACCATGCGGAAGACTATGTGTGGAAATTCGCCCGCCAGTTCGGGGACTGGGTGGCGCTGGATGCCGAAGAAGGCAGCTATTTCGGCGCGACGCCGGAGGATATGATCTGTACGGCGTATTTTGCTTATTCCACGGGACTGTTTGTGAAAATGGCCAGGGCTGTGGGAAGAACAGAGGACGCGGATCAATACCAGACCCTGTATGATGCCGTAGTGGACAGCTACCGCCGACATTTTATCAAAGACGGCCACATGACTGCCAGAACCCAGACAGCCCAGATCATTACCCTGTATTTTGGCCTGGCGAAAGAGGAGGACAGACCCTCCATCATGCGGGATCTGCTGGATCTTCTGGCAGAGCACGATGGTCATCTGGTAACAGGTTTCGTGGGAACCCCTTACTTCTGCCACGCCCTCAGCCAGAACGGCTGTACAAAGGAGGCTTATGAGCTGCTTTTGAAGGAGGATTTCCCCTCCTGGCTGTATCAGGTGAAGATGGGCGCCACCACCGTATGGGAGCACTGGGACGGCCTGAAGCCGGACGGAACCATGTGGAGTCCGGATATGAACTCCTTTAATCATTACGCCTACGGCGCCATCGGGGAATGGCTGTACCGGGTAGTGGCCGGCATCGAAGCGGATGAGAACGCTCCGGGCTATAAGCACATCATCTTCCAGCCTCAGACCGGCGGAGGCCTTACAGAAGTGAAAGGAAGCTATGACAGCGTATACGGCACGGTGGGATGCTCCTGGAGGGCGGAGGCGGAAAGGATTGTTCTGGAGGTACAGGTTCCGGTCAATACCACGGCAACCATTGTTCTGGAAAAAGGCGCCCTGCCGGAGGACGGCGATGTGAAATTTACCTGTCGGGACGGCATTTATCAGGCTTCGGTGGGATCAGGAACTTATACCGCCGCTTACCGCCAAGCGGATGCCTGAGAAGCAGGGCAGGAAATTTCTCCCACAAAATCTTTAAAGATATTCCTTCCATACCCTCGGATTTTTCCTTTCCCCTGAAAGGAATTTGTGATAAAATAAAGAGAAATCATAGCTGAAACCGGTTGCGGTATTTTCTATTTATCCGGTCCTATATAGAAGGAGGAACTTATTTTATGAGCCGTGTAGCCATCGTTACTGACAGCAACAGCGGAATTTCTCAGGAGGAAGCGAAGAAACTGGGCGTCCATGTGGTGCCTATGCCGTTTTTCGTAAACGGGAGGGTGTATTTTGAAGATATTGATTTGTCTCAGGAGCAGTTTTATAAGCTTCTGGCAGAGGATGCGGACGTATCTACTTCTCAGCCGTCTCCCGCTGACATCCTGGACCTGTGGGATGATCTTCTGAGAAGTCATCAGGAGATCGTTCACATTCCCATGTCCAGCGGCCTTTCTGCTTCCTGTGCCACTGCGCAGGGACTGGCACAGGACTACAACGGGAAGGTTCAGGTGGTGGACAACAAACGGGTATCCGTCACCATGATGCAGTCGGTGCTGGACGCCCTGACGCTGGCAAAAAGCGGAAAAAGCGCCGGACAGATCCGGCAGATCCTGGAGAAAGAAGCGCTGGAATCCAGCATCTATCTGATGGTGGATACGCTGAAATACCTGAAAAAAGGCGGACGAATCACCCCGGCGGCAGCCATGATCGGTTCCGTGCTGAAACTGAAACCGGTACTGCAGATCCAGGGAGACAAGCTGGACGCCTATGCCAAAGTGCGGGGGGTAAAAGCTGCCAAAAAGACCATGCTGGACGCCATGAAAAAAGATGTGGAGGGACGGTTCGCTTCCTATGCGGCCAAAGGGGAGCTGAAGCTCCAGGTGGCTTACACCACATCCAGAGAGGAGGCTTTGGAGTGGACGAAGGAGGTTAAGGAAGCGTTTCCGGATCTTGAAGTCTCCAGAATGGATCCGCTGGCGCTCAGTATCGTATGTCATACCGGTCCCGGTGTTCTGGCTATCGCGGCCAGTCATACGGTTGATCCGGAAAATGTCTGAAGGAATTGCAAAATCCTCCAAAAACGCTTGACGAAGTAAGGATTTCATGCTAGTATATCAGAGTATGCCGCACAAAGAGGTAGAAGCGTTCCTTCGGGAACCACCATATTTGGCGAGTAATGATCACAGGAGGTGCCATATGTACGCAATTATTGCAACAGGTGGTAAACAGTACAAAGTAGCCGAAGGCGATATCATTAGAGTGGAAAAGCTTGGTGTGGAAGCCGGCGAGACTGTTACATTTGACCAGGTGCTTGCAGTAAACAACGAGGGTCTGAAGGTAGGAGCCGACGTGGCAGGAGCTACCGTTACCGCTTCCGTAGTGGAGAACGGCAAGGCCAAGAAAGTTGTTGTTTACAAGTACAAGAGAAAAACTGGTTATCACAAGAAAAACGGACACAGACAGCTGTACACCAAGGTGAAGATCGAAAAAATCAACGCTTAATCAGGTGAATGCATGACAAAGGTGACGTTTTATCAGAATTCAGACAGGCAGTGCGTGGGCTTTGAGGCGCGGGATCATGCGGGATATGCCGGAGAGGGCGAGGATATCGTCTGTGCGGCCATCTCAGCGCTGGTGATTAACGCGGTGAATTCCATTGAGGCATTTACCGATGATGCGGTCACAGTGGAGAGCGACGCCGATGAGGCTCTGATTCGTCTGAAGGTGGAGGGAGAGCCGTCCCCATCCTGTCAGCTGCTGCTGAATTCCCTGATTCTCGGTTTGCAGAGAATGGAAGATGATGAACAGTACACGCAATTTATTGATATAATCTTCGAGGAGGTGTAAGATCATGTTAAATATGAACCTTCAGTTTTTTGCTCATAAAAAGGGAGTTGGTTCTACCAAGAACGGAAGAGATTCCGAGTCCAAGAGATTAGGAGCAAAAAGAGCTGACGGACAGTTTGTGAAAGCTGGCAATATCCTTTACAGACAGCGTGGAACAAAGATCCATCCCGGCGTGAACGTTGGACGTGGAAAAGATGACACACTGTTTGCTCTGGTAGACGGCGTTGTTCGTTTTGAGAGAAAAGGAAGAGATAAGAAACAGGTTTCTATCGTTCCGGTAGCTGAGTAATGCAGATGCAGCGGGCTTCAAATCGTTCTGGTTTGAAGCCTGTTTTGTTAGATGGGAGCTTATCAAGATGTTTGCAGACAGAGCGAAAATCATCATCCGTTCCGGAAAAGGCGGCGACGGCCATGTGAGTTTCCGGCGGGAGCTGTATGTTCCGGCCGGAGGCCCGGACGGAGGCGACGGAGGCCGGGGCGGAGATGTCATTTTTGAGGTGGATGAGGGGCTGAATACCCTGAATGAATTCCGCCACAGAAGAAAATACGCGGCCCGTGACGGGGAAGAGGGCGGAAAGCGCCGCTGCCACGGAAAGGACGGAGAGGATATTATCCTGAAGGTGCCGGAGGGAACCGTGGTGTATGAGGCGGAAAGCGGAAAAGTAATCGCAGATATGTCCGGAGAAAACCGGCGGCAGGTGATCCTCACCGGAGGCAGAGGCGGCAAAGGAAATATGCATTATGCCACCGCCACCATGCAGGCGCCCAAGTATGCCCAGCCGGGACAGCCGGCCAAAGAGCTGGAGGTGTGGCTGGAATTGAAAGTGATCGCGGACGTGGGTCTGGTGGGGTATCCCAATGTGGGAAAATCCACTTTCCTTTCCCGGGTGACCAATGCCCGCCCAAAGATCGCCAATTACCATTTTACCACGCTGACTCCCAATCTGGGGGTGGTGGATCTGGAGGGCGCCGACGGATTTGTCATCGCCGATATTCCGGGGCTGATCGAGGGAGCCTCCGAGGGAGTGGGACTGGGCCATCAGTTCCTGCGCCATATCGAGCGGACAAGAGTGTTGATTCATATCGTGGACGCCGCGTCCACGGAGGGGCGCGATCCGGTGGAGGATATCTACAAGATCAACAGTGAACTGGCGGCCTATAACGTGGATCTGAAATCGCGTCCCCGGGTAATTGCCGCCAACAAGACGGATGTGATCTATGACGACGGCCAGGAGAATCCGGTGGAGCGGCTGAAAGCGGAGTTTGAACCTAAAGGAATCCGGGTATTCCCCATTTCCGCGGTCACCGGTAAGGGTGTGAGAGAACTGCTTTACTATGTGAAGAGTCTGCTGGATTCCATGGAAACCAGGAGCATCACCTTTGAACAGGAATTTTTCCCGGAGGATGTGCTGATCCAGGAGAATCTGCCTTACACGGTGGAGCGGATCGAGGACGGCCATGTGTTTGTGGTGGAAGGTCCCAAGATCGAACGGATGCTGGGCTATACCAACCTGGAATCAGAGAAGGGCTTCGCTTTCTTCCAGCATTTCCTGAAGGATTCCGGTATTCTGGAGGATCTGGAGAAGGCCGGTATCCAGGAGGGCGATACGGTCCGGATGTATGGATTTGATTTTGACTATTACAAATAGAGGAGAAACTGTATGACCAGTAAGCAGAGAGCGTATCTGAAGGGGCTTGCTATGACCATGGAGCCGATTCTTCAGATCGGAAAGTCCAGCCTGACGCCGGAGTTTACCCAGTCGGCGGCGGAGGCGCTTGACGCCCGGGAGCTGATTAAAATCAGCGTTCTGCAGAACTGTATGGATGATCCCAGACAGATGGCCCAGGTGCTGGCAGAACGTACCGGATCCCAGGTGGTTCAGGTGATCGGTAAGAAGATTGTGCTTTACAAAGAAGGTAAAAAGGATAAAAAGAAGATTATTCTTCCGTAAGGAGGGATTGCGGGATGCAGGAGAAAATGAAAAAGGTCGGTATCATGGGAGGAACTTTTGATCCCATTCACATCAGCCACCTGATTTTGGGGGAAACTGCCTATGAACAGTTTTCTTTGGACAAGGTATTGTTCCTGCCGGCGGGCAATCCTCCCCATAAGAGGAACCGCAAAGGCGGTGCTTCGGATCTGGAACGGGTGGAGATGGTCAGAAGGGCTATCGCCGGAAACAGCCATTTTCAGCTATGCCTGGACGAGATGGACGCGTCGGATTATTCCTATACTTACCGGACGCTGGAGCGGATGAAGGCAGAGCATCCGGATACGGAGTTCTACTTTATTGTGGGCGCGGATTCTCTGTTTGATTTTGAAAAGTGGAAGGAACCGGCCCGGATCTGTCAGGCTGCTTCCATTCTTGTGGCGGTGCGGGATCATATAGATGATGAAAGACTCTCGCGGAAGATGAAAGAGCTGGAGG
>DVIN01000081.1 GCA_018711275.1 Candidatus Pullilachnospira intestinigallinarum | reverse complement strand
AAGTGGTATTATAAGAGCAAATGAAACAGAAATGCTGTTGATAAATACCTGTGATATCATCCGATCAGGTATGAAAACAACAGCAGCTTTGTTACATAGCTTGGCCGAGCGAAAGTAATATGGAAACAAGGAGGAGAAAGATGAAACGTAAAGTATTAGCTACCTTTTTAACGGCGTGTATGGCAGTTGGTATGCTGGCCGGCTGCGGCGGCCAGGGGGGGGGTACAAGCGACTCCGGAACCTCTGATACCACGGCGGAAGATACCGCGGGAGATGACGCTGCGGCAGAAGACAGCGGAGATGCCGCTGAGGGCGAAGCGGATGTAAATGAGGATGGTACCGTCAATAACCCGGAAGCAGTTAAGGTTGATGAGAACAAACTGGTGGTATGGTCCCTGTTCACCGGCGGTGACGGCGAATATTTCGACCGTGTAATTGAGGACTATAACTCCAAGGATCCCACAAAACAGGTACAGCCCATCATGCTGGTTTGGGATGACTATTATACCAAGCTGCAGACAGCAGTTGCCGCGGGACAGGGCCCGGATATCGGAATTTCTCATGCGTCCAAACTGCCGGAGCTGGTAGATCAGGGCGTTGTGGAGCCTCTGAATGATTATCTGGATGAACTGGGAATTGATATTTCCACCATGTATCCGCAGGCAAACCTGGATGCCGTTACTTTTGACGGTGAGATTTACGCCATTCCTTTTGATACCCATGCCGAGATGATGTGGTATAACACCGATATTCTGGCAAAGGCCGGCGTTGAGGTGAACGAGGACGGAACTCTGAACATCGGAAGCTGGGATGACTTCAAAGCGATCCTGGATAAGTGCAAAGCGGTTATGGGAGACGGCGAGTCTGTGATTTCTCTTACAAACAACGGTGATGATCCGTACCGTATCTGGTGGGCGACTTACTTCCAGATGGGCGGAACTCCGCTGGTAAGCGATGACGGAACAGAAGTTACCATGGACAAAGATATTGCTGTGAAAGCCGCGGACTTTGTGAAATCTCTGTATGACGATGGATATGTTGCAGAAGGTATCACCGATCATCAGCAGTTCTTCCAGGGCGGAAAAGCTGCATTCTACTTCGGCGGAACCTGGGGCTACGGCGCGCTGTCTCAGACAGAAGGTCTGAACTTCAATGGCATGGCATGGCCGCAGCTGTTTGATCAGCCGGCAAGCTGGGCTGACTCTCACACGCTGATTCTCCCGGTAAATCCGGACAGAAACGAGGAAGATACACTGGCAGCCGTTGAGTTCCTGGTTGGCGCATCCAACGAGGGCGGCATGATCTGGGCGGAATCCGGACAGATCCCGGCGGCAAAGGCTGTAAACGAGAGCGAAGAATTCCTGTCCATGCCCACAAGACAGAACTATGTATCCACACTGGATACCGCTGTAATGCCTACCAAGAACCCGCATTTCTATGCGATGAAGGCCGGCATGATCGAGAGCCTGAATACTTTATGGTCTGGAACAGCAGATTCCGCGACAGCTATCGATTCTCTGTACTCTGAGCTGGAATCCAACCTCAGCTGACAGTAAGCGGAAGTGATGAAGGGGAGCTGCAAAGCTCCCCTTTTTAATCAGAAGAATCCATAAAGAACAGGAGGAAGATCATGAGCAAAGCGAGAAAAAGAAAAACCGCCCTGGTGGCACTGGCTTTTATTCTTCCGTTTTTTGTCCTTTACACGATTTTCACCATCTGGCCAGTGATCCAGGGCTTTTATGTAAGCCTTCACAAATGGGGCCTGATGGGAAAACAGGACTTTATCGGACTGGATAACTATACGAAATTCCTGGGCGATAAAAACTTCTGGGGCGCTCTGAAAAATACGGCGATATTTACCGTAATCACCACCCCGCTTCTGGTAATCACGGCGCTGGTGCTGGCCATCCTGGCCAACCGTGCCACAAAGATGAAAAAAGGGCTGCGTATCATTTACTACCTGCCCAGCGTACTTTCCGTATCCGTGGCGTCTTTCATCGCCAAATACGTATTTTCTCCGTACACCGGATTGATCAATGGTCTTCTGCATACCATCGGCGTGCTTCCGGCAGATCAGGAAATGCAGTGGCTGAACGATCCCGGACTGGTATGGTGGACTATTTCCCTGATGACCGTATGGTGGACCATCGGCTTCAGTATGCTGCTGTATCTGTCTGCTCTGCAGGATATCTCCACCGACATCTATGAGGCGGCGTCCATCGATGGAGCCACCAAACGGCAGCAGCTGTTTTCCATCGTGCTGCCGCTTCTGAAACCCACCACCTGGCTGGTGATTCTGCTTCAGATGATCGCCTGCGTGAAGGTTTTCGGTCAGATCTATATGATCACCGGCGGAGGCCCTGCTTCCAGTACACGTCCCATGGTGCAGTACATCTATGAAAATGCTTTCGAGAAAAACAACATGGGCTACGCGGCGGCCATGTCTTATGTGCTGTTCGCCATCCTGCTGATTCTGTCTCTGGGACAGCAGATGCTTCAGAGAAAGGGGGAAGAGTAAATGACAAAGAAAACGCCCGGCTACTGGGTTCTGAACGTTGTTTCCATCCTTCTGGCGCTGATTTTTCTCGGGCCGATTTTATGGGCACTGGCTGTATCCTTCCAGAGAGAAGGGAAACCCATCACCTCCGTGGTGGACTGGTTTACGCCGCCCTATACCCTGGAAAACTATCCGAAAATCATTATGAATTCCAGCGTGCCCACCTGGCTGATCAACAGCCTGATCATCGCGGTGATCGTTACCGCCCTGACGGTGATTTTCTCCGCCATGGCAGCCTACGCGCTGGCAAAGCTGAAATTTAAAGGAAGCAACGCGTTCTTCATGTATTTCCTGATCGGTATCCTGGTGCCCGGAGAGGCCACCATCGTACCGCTGTTTATCACGGTAAACAGCATGCACATGATCAATACCTATGCGGGTATGATCCTGCCGTCCATCGCCGGTTCTATGAACCTGATTATTATGATCACGTTCTTCCGGAATCTGCCGGACGAGCTTCTGGAGGCGGCAAAAATCGACGGCGCCGGCGAGGTGCGTATCTTCTTCCAGATCGCGCTGCCGCTGTCCAAGACCATCATCGCCACGGTCTGCATCTTCGCTTTCGTGGGAAGCTGGAACAACTACCTGTGGCCGTTGCTGTGCGCCATGAGCGAGAACCTGTTTACCCTGCCCATCGGTATCCCCACTTTCGCGGGAACGTATTCGGTGGACTATGTACAGCCGCTGACCGCCTGTATGGTGGCGTCTCTGCCGATGATTATCATGTATATCATCTTCGAGCGGCAGATCGTTGCCGGAATTACCTCCGGCGCAGTCAAAGGCTGATCCTATGGCCGGGGAACGAAACCGGTCGGTTGACATCTGCAAGGGAATTCTGACAGTGACCATGATCCTGGGCCATTGTATTCAGTTTTTTGGTTTTGAAGAGGAGGGCCTGCAGAAGATCCTTGTAAATGTCATCAACCTCACCACATTTTCCGGGTTCCTGTTCTGCTTCGGATTCGTTGGAAACCTGGCATACTATGAGAACAGAACCTTCAGAAGAAGCGCCTGGAAGCTGGCGAAAAACGCGGCGCGTCTGCTGATCGCCTTTTATGTGTCCGGCATCGCCTATATGGCTTTCGTGGAGGATAAGATTTTCCGGTGGGATTTCATCACGGAGATTCTTCTTCTGAAACGGTATCCCGGCTGGTCGGAATTTCTGGCGTCCTTCGCGGCCATGATGGCGGCCGGGATCCTGCTGTATCCGCTGATGAAGCGGATGAACGGCTGGATTCTGGCGGGAATCGCCGTCGTAAGCGGCGCGGCCTGTTTTCTTCCTTATGGGGAAATCCACAATTCCTGGCTGGCGCTTCTGGCGGGTTCCTGGGATTTTACCACCTTTCCCATTCTGCAGTATCTGGTATATTTCGCCGCGGGCGTATGGATTTCCAGAAAACGGCTGTGGTGGAAACCACAGATTCTGGCGGTGGTACTGGCAGTCAGCCTGCCCTGTATCGTTCAGTTTGTCACGGAAGGGTATCTTCCCGACCGTTTCCCGCCCTCCGTCTTCTACATTGCCGGAGGCAGTCTGTTCGTCTATCTGGACTATCTGATTGCCGGCGGACTGGAGCGGATCGGGAAAAAGAACCGGGCAGCGGAGGCAGTGTCCGGCTATCTGGAAAGATGCGGAAGAGCATCTCTCCACTATCTGCTTCTGAGCAATCTTCTGATTTTCGCGCTGGACGGATCCTCTTTCAGCTTCCGTTCCAGGGCCTACACCTACGGAGCCTTTCTGGCGATCCTTCTTCTGATTTCTTATCTGAACCAGCTGAGAAATGAGAAAAAGATCCGGAGGGCCGCAGGGTGAATTTTATAAAATGAAAACCGATTCATGGAGGAATAACACGATGAAGTGCTATGTGAAGGATTATCCGAGACCGCAGTTTGTGAGAGACAACTGGGAAAACCTGAATGGAACCTGGGATTTTGGATTTGACGACAGCAACTGCGGCGAGAAAGAAAAATGGTATGAGAATTTCAAAGGCGACAAAAAGATTCAGGTACCCTTTACTTACGAGACAGAACTGAGCGGCATCCAGGATGAGAGCCGTCACGACAACATCTGGTACCGGAGAACCGTTCAGGTGGACGGAAGCCGTCTGGACAAAGACAATTACATCATTCATTTTGAGGGCAGCGATTTCGTCACCAAACTGTGGGTCAACGGCCAGTATGCCGGAAGCCACAGAGGTGGATACGCCCGGTTCACCTTCGACATCACCGGCCTGGTGCATGACGGGGAAAATGAGCTGGTGGTGAAGGTGGAGGATTCCTTCGACATGCAGCAGCCCAGAGGAAAACAGCGCTGGATCGACAACAATTTCGGATGCTGGTATGTGCAGACCACCGGTATCTGGAAAACCGTGTGGACCGAGTACGTTCCCAAGGTGAGCCTGGATTCTGTGAAAATGACCCCCAACCTGGAGGATTACAGCCTGGAAGTGGAGTACAATGTAAATGCTCCCGAGTGCATGATGAACGGCGACCTGATGGTGGAAGCGGTGGTTTCCTTCAAAGATATGGTGATCAACCATACGTACACCGCCATGATGGCCGGTCATATGCAGACCAAAATCGACATGGACGTGAAGAAAGCGGACTGTCTGGAGTGGACGGTGCAGACCTGGAGCCCCGAGGAACCCAACCTGTACGATATTGAATTCCGTCTGGTGAATAAGGGCGAGGTGCTGGATCAGGTGGGATCTTATTTCGCCATGAGAGAGATCCGCATCGACGGACCCAACATCCTGCTGAACGGCCGCCCGCTGTACCAGAGACTGATCCTGGATCAGGGCTACTGGGGACCGTCCCATCTGACCCCGCCCAGCGAGGAGGCGCTGATCGAGGATATCGACAAGATCCATGCCCTGGGCTATAACGGCCTGAGAAAGCATCAGAAGACAGAGGACGAGCGTTTCCTGTACTGGTGTGACGTGAAGGGTATGCTGGTGTGGAGTGAGGTTCCCGCCGCCTACCAGTACACCGACTACGCGGTGGAGGAGTTCTCCAGAGAGTGGATGGAAATTGTGCGCCAGAACTACAACCATCCCTGCATCATCACCTGGACGCCCTTCAACGAGTCCTGGGGTATCAGCAAGGTGGAGACCAACCGGATGGAGCAGCACTTTACCGAGGCTATTTACCATCTGACCAAGAGCTTTGACAAACACCGCCCGGTGATTGTCAACGATGGATGGGAGCATACGGTGTCCGACATCATCACGCTGCATGACTATGAAGAAGTGGGCGAGATCCTGAAGAAACGTTATACAGAGTTCAAAGATGAGATTATGACCACCGAGGTATACCACAGCAACCACAAGTCCGCCTTCGCCAACGGTTATGAGTATAAAGGACAGCCGGTGATCATCAGCGAGTACGGCGGAATCGCCTTCAACAACGATGATTCCGGATGGGGCTATGGAAATAAAGTAAATACCAAAGAGGATTTCATCCGCCGGTTTGATAATATCACCACGGCAGTGAAAGAGATTCCCTATGTGTGCGGTTTCTGCTATACCCAGGTTTCCGATGTACAGCAGGAGATCAACGGACTGATGGATATTAACCGGAACTTTAAGGTGGAGCCGGAAGTGATCAAGGAGATCAACGAGCGGAAGATCGGATACTGGAGATCCTTTATGTAAACCAAATCATGGCAGCGGACGGTTCCGGCGGAAACTGCCCCGGAGGAAGTTGTTCCGGGGAGGGATACCGGCGGAACCGTATTGGCCATGATCAGACAGCAGGCAGCGGCCAGGGCCGGAGAAAAATCCGGCATGCTGCCGCCCCTGGCTGTCAGGAAAAGCAATGTGATAGAGAGAAATTTGTATCACGTTGCTTTTTTTGACAGAAAATTGGGGGGAAAGAGGCTCGCGGACGGGAGAAAAGATCCTTAAAAACGGGGAAGTTGAAACAGAGGAGGCTATCATGCACCGTTTAATAGCACATGCTCTGATTAAAAATAATAAAGGAGAGCTTTTAATTCTGAAAAGAACAGAGCAGGAGAATGGTACAAGGAACTTTGAGGGCGGAAAATGGGATATTCCGGGTGGTAAAGTTGAGATGTTTGAAACTCCGGGAGAAGCCGCAGTGCGGGAGACAGAAGAAGAAACCGGGCTGAAAGTAGCAATAAAGGGTATCGTATTTGAACATTCCAATTTGG
This sequence comes from Candidatus Pullilachnospira intestinigallinarum, assembly GCA_018711275.1. GTDB lineage: Bacteria > Bacillota > Clostridia > Lachnospirales > Lachnospiraceae > Pullilachnospira > Pullilachnospira intestinigallinarum. The sequence goes on along the minus strand of DVIN01000081.1, from coordinate 17,457 downwards.
ACAGACGGAAAAATCAGGTATTCACCACGTTGATATATTTGTGTGGATATGACAATGACAGCGAGATTACTTTGAATCCGATAGAACATACAGAATATAAATGGGTGGCGCCGGAGGATATTCTGGAAATGGGAGATAAGGAACTGGTGTCTTATATGAAGGGGCTGATTCTTGCAGTGAATAATAAATAGGAGCAATATGAAAAATTTTATTATATGTGACGGGTTGGACTGTAAATGGGGTTCCTGGATAAACCGTAAATATGGATATCCGCTCAATACAGACATTTTTACAGAACCGGATAGCTGTGATCAGTTTGAAGAAAATATACGGAAGCTTCTGTCGTTTTATCAGAATACTGAACTGGTTTCCATGCATGGCCCCTATAAAGATTTATGTATGGGGAGTAAAGATAAGCTGATCAAAGCAGCCACTATGCAGCGATTTCAAAGCGCATATGAAATTGCGAAAAAGATAAACTGCAGTAACATAATTCTGCACCATGGCTACATTCCGGGAACAAGTATACCGAAGTATTGGGTAAAAAGGACCAAAAATTTCTGGGATGAATTTTTAAAAGATAAGGACGACAATGTCTGCTATTATCTTGAAAACCAATTTGAACATTCGCCGGAGCTGCTTTTGGAGGTGGTAAATGCTGTGAATGATCACAGAGTAGGGATCTGTCTTGACGTAGGCCATGCCAACTGTAATTCCAGAACTCCTGTGATGGAATGGATCTCGCAATGCAACAGTAAAATTAATTTTGTCCATTTACATAACAACAATGGATTTCAGGATCAGCATTTGGGAATTCATAATGGAACGATGGATTTCCGGCAGGTTTGTGATGCGCTGGAAAAATATGCGCCGGATGCCGTTTGGGCGTTGGAAGTCAACAGCCCGGAGGATGCGGAGCAGTCTGTCCGGTGGCTGATGGATAATGGATTTTTGAAATCTTCAAAGAAACCTGATGCCAGGAGGTGCGGAAGTGAGGAAAATCGTAACAGTAACTGTGGACAGAAAAATGGGAACCTTCCATCCGGAGCATCCGGATATTTTCTATGAAATCAATTATGGATATATCAGTGGAATTCCGGCGGGGGATGGGGAAGAACAGGACGCTTATATCATTGGCGTGGAGGTGCCGCTGGATAGTTTTACCGGCGAAGTGATCGCTGTGATTCACCGGAAGAACGATGTGGAGGATAAATGGGTGGTGTCTCCGCCGGGTTCTCATTTTGACCGGGAGGAGATCCAAAAACTTACGCATTTTCAGGAAAAGTATTTTGATACTGAGATTGAGATGCTGTAGCTGTCGAGTATCCGCGGATGGAAAGGCTATTCCAGGCGCAAGGTACTGCATGACCGGTGTGCGGAGCGGCTCGGATGAGGAATATGACAGGAAGGATGACATTATGATTGGATTAAAACGGGGAACGGTAAAGTTATATGACCATGAAAAAGAATGGGAACTGGAAGCTCAGAATACCATCATGCGGCTGAAGAAAATTCTGGGAAGTACCGCCAGAGATATCCAGCATGTGGGAAGCACTGCAATTTTTTTAATAAAGGCCAAACCGATCATTGACATTGCGGTGGCAGTGGATGATTTAGCGGATGTTTTTACATATGAAACAGAGCTGAGAGACGCAGGCTTTCACTATGTACCGAAGACGGACCTGGGAGAGCAGGTATTATTCGCGTGTGGAAGCTATTATGAAGGTACGGGAGATTTGCAGACCCATTTCATTCATGTGGTGCGGCGGGATGGTGTGCAATGGAGAAATTACATGAATTTCAGGGATTATCTGAACAGGCATCCTTCCGCCGCGAAAGAGTATGAGAGTTTGAAGGTGGCCCTTGCCCAGAGCGCTCCTGTCGATTCCGGAAGGGAGCAGTATCTGAAAGGGAAGCATGATTTTGTGGAGCGGATTTTGAAAATAGCGGAGGCGGAGAGAAAAAACAGAACGTATTTTCAAAATCCCATTTTAGACGGCCTTGCCGACCCGGATGTGCTTTTCTGGCAGGGCACCTATTATCTTTACGCCACCAATACTGCCATCAAGGAGGGAGATCCTCTGGGATTCCGTGTCTACACCTCCACAAATCTGGTGGACTGGCAGGATGCGGGGATGGCTCTGCGGGCGGAGGATTCCTGGGGTGAAAAGCAGTTCTGGGCGCCGGATATCGTGGAGAAGGACGGGAAGTTCTATCTTTCCTATTCGGTGGAGGAGCACCTATGCGTGGCGGTGAGCGATTCGCCGCTGGGGCCTTTTGTGCAGCCGGTGAAGGAACCGCTGCACCGGGAGATCAAAGAGATCGATAGCCATTTTTTCCGGGACGCGGACGGAACCTGGTATCTGTATTTTGTCCGGTTCCATGAAAATAATGAGATCTGGGGCGCGAAGATGACGGAGGATCTTATGGGGATTCAGGAGGACACCCTTACCCGGCTGCTGGTGCCGGGGGAGGCGTGGGAGTGTCAGAAATGGCCGGTGTGTGAAGCTCCTTATATGATACTCCATAAGGGAACGTATTATCTCACCTATTCTGGCAGCCATTTTGAGACGGATTACGGTTCCGGGTACGCGGTGGGGGATTCGCCGCTGGGGCCCTTCCGGAAATATCAGGGGAACCCGGTGCTGCGTTCCGGGAAGAAAATTCATGGCGTGGGGCACCACTGCATCACCCGGTCGCCGGATGGGAAGGAGCTGTTTATTCTTTATCACTGTCACTGCGATGAGGCCCAGGCCAATCCCCGGCGGCTGTGCGTGGACCGGCTGCGGTTTGTGCCGGGCGCGGACGGGGTGGATGTGATAAAGGTGGACGGGCCCACGGAGGAAGCGCAGGAATATTTCTGGTGAGGGGAGGAGCTTTGAATGACAAATGACATGACCACCGGCCGCCCGCTGCCGCTGCTGGTGAAGTTCGCCGTCCCGCTGACTCTGGGGAATATCCTGCAGCAGCTGTACAATGTGGCGGATTCGGTGATTGCCGGGCAGTTTATCGGGGTGGACGCCCTGGCGGCCATCGGGAGCGCGGGACCGTTGATGTTTATGGTGACCGGATGGCTCAACGGCCTCACCAGCGGATTTGCGGTGCTGCTGTCCCAGAGCTTCGGGGCAGGAAAGAAGGAGGAGCTGCGCCGCTACGCGGCGCTGTCGGTGACAATCAGCTTTGTGGTGACTGTGGCGCTTACAGCCATTTTGCTGGCGGCCAACCGGACGATTCTGGGATGGATGAATGTGCCGCAGGAGCTGATGGGGCAGACCTGGCGGTATACGGAGGTGATTTATGGCGGCCTTCTGGCTACCTGCGCCTACAATGCTTTGAGCGCTGCCCTGCGGGCGCTAGGGGACGGGAAGACGCCGTTGTATTTCCTTCTGCTGGCCTCTGTGCTGAATGTGGCGCTGGATATCATTTTCATCGTATCCTTTGGCATGGATGTGGAGGGCTGCGCCTGGGCCACGGTGATCGCCCAGGGATTTTCCGCGGTCTGCTGTCTGTTTTATATCGGGAAGAAATATGAGATCCTCCGGCTTTCACGGGTGGATTTCCGGTATTCCGGCAAACGGGTGGGAGAGCTTCTGGCGCTGGGCGTCCCCATGGGGCTGCAGTTTTCCATCACCGGCATCGGTACGGTGATTCTGCAGGGCGTGGTCAATACCTTCGGAGCCGTCTGCATGGCCGGGTATTCCGCCGCCAACAAGCTGCAGAATATTATCTGGATCATTTACTTTTCTCTGGCCACGGCGGCGGGAACGTTCGTGGGCCAGAATATGGGAGCGAAACGTATGGATCGGATCCGGCAGGGTGTCCGGACTGCTCAGTGGATGATTCTGGTATGGAGTGTGGCGGCTATCGCCATGGTATATCTGGCGGGGCCGTATATGCTGCGACTGTTTGTGGACGCTTCGGAGACGGCGGTGATCGACGCGGCCCAGACCTTTTTCCGGGTGTCCGGCTGGGCGTATCCGTTTCTGGGAAGCCTCTGCCTGTACCGGAACGTGATTTCCGGGATGGGAAATGGCTGGATTCCCATGCTTGCCGGGGTGGCGGAGCTGCTGGCACGCTGCCTGGTGGTGGGGATTGTGTCCGGATGGGGGAGTTATGCGGCTGTATGCTTCGCGGATCCGGTGGCGTGGGTGGCTTCCGTAATTCCGCTGGTGCCTTATTATCTCTGGCGGTCAAGAAAATCCGCGGATGCTCTTCCGCGGCAGGCGGAGAACGGAATTTTATGAGAAAAGTAGGAGAAAGTTATATGGGCAAATCGTACAAGGAAATGAACGAACATGAAAAAATGCTGGCGGGCCTGCCCTATCACGCTTACCGGGACGGTCTGCCCGAGATGCGGATGGCCTGCAAAATCCGGCTGCGTCAGTTTAACACCTGCCCGCCGGAGGATCTGAAGGAGCAGGACCGGCTGATCCGGGAGATCATGGGAAGCGTGGGAGAGCATATCGAGATTTTCCCGCCTTTTTACTGTGATTACGGGAAAAATATTCACATCGGTGATGGATTTTTTGCCAGTTACAACTGTACCATGGTGGACTGCGGGCCCATAATCATCGGGGATGACACCATGATTGCCGCCAATGTGACCATTACCGCCGCCGGGCATCCCATCCATCCGGAGCCCCGGACGCAGGGGTATGAGTACGGCATCGAGACGGTGATCGGCAGCCGGGTGTGGATCGGGGCCAACGTGGTGGTGAATCCGGGCGTCCATATCGGGGATGATGTGGTGATCGGATCCGGCAGCGTGGTGACGAAGGATATTCCCTCCGGGGTGGTGGCGGCGGGAAATCCCTGCCGCGTGCTGCGGGAAGTGACGGAGGAGGACAAGAAGTATTATTTCAAAAAAAGGCCGTTTCCGGAGGGAAGCTATATGGGCTGAAAGAGGCTGTTTCCGGAGGAAAGCTATATGGGCTGAAAGCGGTCACTTTCGGAGGAAAGCTGCAGGGTATGACCGGGAGCAGCAGACGGCAGGCCCGGAAGAGCTATGCGGTTGACCGGAAACAGTGGACGGCAGGCCTGGAAGGCAGACGGAACGGAGAAGGAAGTAAATATGTGAGGGAGGCGAAGGTATGGCTGAATTTCAAAGGGGAAACAGACGAGCCCTGTCCATGCGGGATATACGGCCCCGGGGCTGGTTGGCCCGGCAGCTGCAGATTCAGATGGAGGGCATGACGGGGAAACTGTATGATGGCTGGGACAGCGTGGGAAGCTATTCCGGCTGGCTGGGCGGCACCGGGGAAAACTGGGAGCGGGGGCCCTATTATCTGGACGGGCTTCTGCCGCTGGCGTATTACCTGGGAGATCAGGAACATTATGAAATTGCCCTGCGTTTTGTGGAGTGGACGCTGGAAAGTACCATGGAGGACGGCAATTTCGGGCCGGTCTCCAGCCGGGAGGATTACTGGTCCCGGTTTGTGATGCTGAAGGTGCTGATCCAGTACAAGGAAATCAGCGGGGACGCCCGGGTGCTGCGGCTGTTTTCGGGCTATGTGCGTTATCTGGAAAAAGAGCTGCCGCTCCGTCCGCTGACCCAGTGGAGCAGGGCCCGGGCCGGGGATCTGCTGTACTGTCTGGGATGGTATTATGAACAGAAACCTTCGGAGGAAATTCTCCGTCTGGTGGATCTCATCCGGGAGCAGGCGCTGGACTGGACGGATTTGTTCGCGGATTTTCCCTTTGTGCGGGGCGCGGATTTTTATTATGACTGGCAGGATGTCTTTACCCGGCACCAGGGGGAGGAGTTCGACCGGGTGATGAATTACCATGCCACCCATATCGTGAATCTGACCATGGGTTTCAAGTATCCGGCGGTGCTGTCCTGGTTTTATGACGATATGGATTTTGCGGGAAATGCCCGGCAGGGGATGCGGGCAGCCGGAAAGTATCACGGAGTGGCCAGCGGAGCCCTCAACGGCGACGAGCACATCGCCGGAAATGATCCTTCCCGGGGTGCGGAGCTGTGTTCGGTGGTGGAATATATGTTCAGCCTGCAGGTGCTGTTGGAAACTTTCGGGGACAGGGAAGCAGCCGATCAGCTGGAACGGCTGGCCTACAATGCGCTGCCGGCCACCATCACCGAGGATTTTATGGCGCATCAGTATCTGCAGCAGGCCAACCAGGTGCTGGTAAGCAAAGCGCCCAGAGACTGGTTCAATAACAATGACGAGGCCAACCGTTTCGGCCTGGAACCCCATTTCGGCTGCTGTACCGCAAATATGCACCAGGGCTGGCCCAAATTCCTGAAAAGCCTGTGGTACCGGGAGGGAGAGGATGTGCTGGAAGCCATGGTGTACGCGCCTTGCCGGATCGAAATACAGATGGGCGGAAAATGGGTGCGGATCGTGGAGGAGACGGAGTATCCCTTCCGGAACCGGATCATTTTCCGGTTTGAGCAGGAGGAACCGGTGCGGTTCTGCCTGCGGCTGAGGGTGCCTGGCTGGTGTAAAAGCTCCCGGGTGAAGATTTACCGGGAGGGCGCGGGCCTGGCAGCGGAGGAGAAGCGGAAGGATTGGAAGCCGGACGGGCCGGGGATTTCTCTGGAAAGAGTCTGGAAAAAGGGCGATGTGGTGGAATTTTATCCGGAAATGAAAGTGCGTACCACCCGCTGGGCCCGCGGCAGCCTGGCAGTGGAACGGGGGCCGCTGGTGTACGGTCTGGATATCCGGGAACGCTGGGAAAAGGTGAAGCAGACCGGCATGTTTTCCGATTTTGATGTGTATCCGGAAACGCCCTGGAATTACGCGCTGGACGCGAATCAGGAGTTTTCGGTGGAAGAACGCACGGTGGGGCCGGTTCCCTTCTCCAAAGCGGAGGCCCCGGTGGCGCTGACCGGCAGGGGCCGGAGGATCAGCCAATGGAAGCTGGAACATCACAGCGCCGGGAAGGTTCCGGAGAGTCCGGCGCAGGCGGACGGCCCGGAGGAGAAAATCCGGCTACTGCCCTTTGGATGCACGAAACTGCGGATTTCACAGTTTCCGTGGTATAAAAGCTGACGCTCAAAATAGCAGGATATCATAACAGTCCATGAGATGGGAAAGAACCATTTTTAAAATCATATGACACAGGAGGAATGAATGATGACAGGAGAAACATTTTTACCGAGAGCGATCCCGCTGGTGACGGTGGATCCGTATTTCAACATCTGGTCCTTTGACGACCATCTGTACGACGACGCGCCCCGCCACTGGACGGGCAAAAGAAACGCCATGACCGGCGCCATCCGGGTGGACGGCGTCTGGCTGCGGTTCATGGGAAAACTGGAGCTGAACGCGGAGGATTATTATATGGAGCCGGAGGTGATTCCCCAGACAGAGGTAGAGATTCGTCCCACCCGGACCATTTATCATTTTGAAAATCAGCAGGTGGCCCTGACGGTGGAGTTTATGACTCCGCTGCTGCTGAGTGACCTAAAGCTGATGAGCCGTCCGGTCTCCTACGTTTCCTACCAGGTAAAAAGCCGGGACGGAAAAGAACATGAGGTGCTGGTATATCTGGATATCACTGCGGAAGCGGCGGTGAACACCAGTGATCAGAGCGTGCAGTTCGGGAAGGACGCGCGGAGTATTTTCTGCGGCCGGGGCGATGAAAATATGCTGACAAAATCCGGCGACGATATGCGGATTGACTGGGGCTGGCTGCATCTGGCCGCGCCGGAGCATAAGTATATCATCCTTTCCACCGAAGGCAAACGCCGGATCTGCCGGAGGCCCTGGTGGGAGCCGGGCGTGGAGTTTGACGGACTGGAGGGGATCATGGAGAAGGGCGTCCGCCCCTGGCATCAGGTGCGGGATGGCTACCCGGCGCTGGGCTGCTGGAAGGAGTACACCGTTTCCACGGAGAGCCCCGCCGAAGGTTTCATCTGCCTGGCCTATAACGATCTGAAATCCATCCAGTATTTCGGAGAGAATATCGACGCTTACTGGAAATCGGACGGCACCACTTTCGAGGAAGCTCTGGACGCCGCCATCCATGATTATCAGGAGATCAACGCCCGGGCCGCCGCTTTCGATGCGGAGTTAAAAGCGGAGGCAGAGAAGGTCAGCAGAAAATATTATGATATCCTGTCTGTGGCTTACCGGGAGAGTATCGCCGCCCACAAGCTGATTATGGTGGACGGAGAGCTGAAATTCTTCTCCAAAGAGTGCTACAGCAACGGCTGCATCGGCACAGTGGATCTCACCTATCCCTCCATGCCGCTGTACCTGAAATACTGCCCGCAGCTGATGGAGGGCATGATGAACCCCATTTTCCATCTGGCGGATACCGTTCAGTGGCCCTTCCCCTATGCGCCCCACGATATGGGACAGTACCCGCTGGCTAACGGTCAGGTGTACGGCCTGAATCATGCCACCCATGTGCTGGATGAAAAGGATCAGATGCCGGTGGAGGAGAGCGGAAATATGCTGCTGTGCGTGGCCGCCGTATGCAAGGCGGAAAATTCGCTGGATTACGCGGTGAAGCATAAAGAAATCCTGACCCGGTGGGCGGATTACCTGGTATCCGTGGGCTGGAACCCGGAAAACCAGCTGTGCACCGATGACTTCGCGGGCCATCTGGCTCACAACTGCAACCTGTCCGTCAAGGGCATCCTGGGTATCGCCGCCTGGGCGAAACTGCTGGGACAGATGGGCGAGAAAGAGCAGGAGCAGAAATACCGGGCCGAGGCGGAAAAACTGGCGCGCCAGTGGGAGGAAGCCGCTTTCGACGGCGATCACTACCGGCTCACCTTCGACGGGGAAGGCACCTGGAGCCTGAAATACAACCTGGTGTGGGATACCCTGCTGGATCTGAATGTATTTGACCGGAAAGTGGCCGAGACGGAAGTGAAATACTATCTGACAAAGATGAATCCCTACGGAATCCCGCTGGATTCCCGCTGCGACTATACGAAGAGCGACTGGGAGATGTGGACCACCATGCTCACCGACAACGTGGAATACCGGGATAAGATCATCGACACCATGTGGGAGGCAGTCTGCGACATGGACCGGAGAGCGCCGTTCCCCGACTGGTATCACACGGAGAAAGCCGTGGCGGAAGGCTTCCAGAACAGGTCGGTGCAGGGAGCGCTGTTTATCAGGCTGCTGAACTGGTAGAGGGGAAGACTGCGGAGAGGTTATAAAAACTGAGAATAATCAGGAAGGACAAGGCCGTCTGCCGGAAGAAAGGATAGACGGCCTTGCCTTCATGGGGCAGCTGTTTTGGGGCTTGTGAAGACGGGATATCGCGAACGGGAGATCTGGGTATTTCTTGTTTTGACAGATTTCCAATATCTTTTAGGGAAACATAAATTGGTAAATCATAAATTAGTAAATCGTAAATGACTAAATGATACATGAGTAAAATTTATTGGTACCCTGCGAAAGCTCATTCAGGCTTCAACAGAAAATACGGAATAAATGGGGATGAACACATGAATTTTGTGGCAATGGAACCAATAAACAAAGGTTGGTCCGGCGATAAAAAATACTGTGCCACGGACGTAAACGGCACACGGTATCTTTTGCGTGTGTCTGATATCGCACAGTATGATGCAAAACAGTCGGAGTTTTACATGATGAAAAAGGTTGCCTCTTTAGGAGTGCCTATGTGCCAGCCTATTGAGTTTGGCATTTGTGAGGAGGGCGTTTATTCTGTCCAAAGCTGGATTGACGGAGAAAATGCAGAGCTGGTTATTTCGGGTTGCTCAGATGCAGAGCAATATGTATTCGGCCTTGAGGCGGGACGCATTCTGCGCAGGATCCATTCCATCCCTGCTCCTGCGGATCAGGAAAACTGGGAAATCCGTTTTAACCGCAAAATGAATGATAAAATCAGAAAATACAGTGGGTGTCCTGTCAAGTATGAGAACGGACAGGCATTTATCGACTACATAAACGGGAACCGTCATTTGCTGAAAAACCGGCCGCAAGTATACCAGCATGGTGACTACCATATCGGGAATATGATGATTGACCGGAATGGGCAGCTGCAGATCATTGATTTTGATCGTAATGATTACGGTGATCCATGGGAGGAATTTAACCGTATTGTATGGTGTGCTCAAAAAGCTCCGCTCTTTGCCGCCGGCATGGTGAATGGATATTTTGATAATAATGTTCCTATGGAATTTTGGAGATTGCTAGCCCTTTACATCTCCAGTAATACCCTCTCCTCCGTATATTGGGCGATTCCATTCGGCAAAGGAGAAGTGGAGAATATATTGAACCAGGGAAAGGATATTCTGTTTTGGTATGATAATATGCGGAAATTTGTACCGACATGGTATCAAATACTGAATATTTAAGCGCTGAAATGATCAAATCAAAATCATAAATAATCAGATGATGAGCTTGCATATTATTTTTCAATCTGTTATGATGATGTAAAGGAACAACCGCCCACAAGTGGTTTGACCTGATTTTTGGTAGAAAGACCACCCTATTCACTCGGCCAAAGTTTCAAGGGTGGTTTTTCTGTGTGTTTCTAATGACTGATCATATAAATGAATGTCAGTAGTGCAATCAGAAATAATCCGAACTGCATCAGATCGTTAAAACTGAATTGGTTCTTCATAAGCACCACCCCCATTCTATGTAGAATGAGGTCGTCGCCACCCTGGAACACGGCTGTTCCTTCCGAAAATATAGCATAGTTTTTTGTAAAGCGCAATGTATTATAATAAGTTTTAAAATTTATTATAATACATTGCACTTTTGCTTTCTATAACCTTCCCAGCCGCACAATCCTCGTACACCCCGTCAGCGTGGACGGCCGGTGGGACACCAGGAAAATCATCTTATCCTGAAATCCCTCCTGCAGTGTTTTCAGCAGCTCTTTCTCATGCAGCACATCCAGGCTGCTGGTGGGTTCATCCATCACCAGCACATCCGGGTCGGTGAGCATGGTACGGGCGATGCCCACCCGCTGCCGTTCGCCGCCGGAGAGCCGGGCGCCCATCTGGCCCATCTGGGTGTCGTAGCCGTCGGGCAGGGTGGTGATAAAATCATGCAGCCCTGCTTTTTTGGCCGCCTGTACGATTTCTTCGCGGGAAGCCTCCGGTTTTCCGATGGCAATGTTGTCCGCGATGGAGCAGTTAAACAGGAACGTATCCTGCTCCAGTACGGCGATGCGCCTGTGCAGTTCCTCCAGCGACAGCTCCTGGATGGGAATGTCGTTGATGAGAATCTGCCCTTTCTGCGGATTCCAGAAGCGGAGCAGCAGCCGGAGAACGGTGGATTTTCCGATGCCGCTTTCCCCCACGATTCCCACCTTTTCATTGCCCTCCACATCCAGATGGAAATCCTTCAGCACTTCTTTCCCGGATCCCGGATAACCAAAGGAGACGTGTTCAAACCGGACAGAGCGGATGGGGCCGCAAGTCTTCGGATGTTCGCACTCCACGATTTCCGGCCGGGTATCCTCGATGAGGAACAGCCGTTCCGCCGCCGCGTAGGTTTCCAGCAGGCTGGAGACCACCGTGGTCAGGGACTGGGTGGAGGAGAAGGAAGCCATGGCCACAAAGGACAGCACAATGGTTCCCGCCGGTTCGCTGATGCCGGAAGCCGCCAGATAAGAAGCTGCTGCCAGAATGGCGATCCGTGCCAGATACACGAAAAAGGTGGGCGCCGCCAGCACCGTCTGCTGATGCAGGGTGAGGCCGTGGGCCGCCCGGTTGATGGCCCGGTTCTGCTCCTGTACCATGGCCAGCCGCTTCTGGCCGAAATCGAAAATCTGGATATCCCGGAGACCGTAAATGCTTTCCAGCACCAGGGATTTCATCTTTCCCAGCCGCTCCCGGTAGCGGGCTCCGATGGGGCGCCCCGCTTTCACGGCGATGCAGGGGAACACCACGCTGACCACCAGATAAATGGGAAGCAGTACCGCCGCAAACAGCGGGTTGACGGCAATGGCGATTCCCAGGGTCACGCAGGGAAGAAGAATCACCGTGAACATGGGACCGATGGTGTGAGCAAAGAAAAATTCGATGGTTTCAATGTCCGATACGGCGATGTTCATCAGATCTCCCTTTTCCCGGTTCATCAGGCAGGCGGGAGCCAGACGGCGGATGGAACGAAACAGCTCCACCCGCATATGCGCCAGCAGTCCGTAGGCGCCCACATGGGAAACCACACCCTCCAGATACCGGCAGATCACGATCAGCGCGCCGCTTACAAAGGTGAGAAGACCGTACAGCAGAGGCGATCCCGCCGAAATCCATCCCGCGCAGGACAAAAGCAGCAGAGAGCCGAAGCCCATCAGCCCCATCTGGGAAAGATTGCCGATGATGCTGGCCAGGGTGGAGGTCAGCAGCGTGCCCTTTACCGGAGCGGCAATTTTCAAAAGCCTGCCGGTCATGGCAGGGATGGAATATTGAAATTTTCTACGCATGAAGCATGTCCTCCTTTCCCGCGTGACTGGCAAACGGTGAAAAATCAGCGGCGCCGGGGGTATTTCCCAGCTGTTCCAGCTCTTCCTGCTCCGTCACCAGGCGGCCGTAAAGTCCCTGCTGTTTCATCAGCTCCTCATGGCTTCCCTGCTGGACAATCTGTCCGCCGGACAGCACCAGGATCTGATCCGCATTCCGGATGGTGGACAGCCGGTGGGAGATGATGATCAGGGTCCTTGTGTGGGCCAGCTGTTCAATGCAGTGCCAGATCTCCTGTTCACTGCGGATATCCACGCTGGAGGTGGCTTCATCGAAAATGATGTACTCCGCCTGGCACAGCATCGCCCGGGCGATGCCGATTTTCTGCCGCTGGCCGCCGGAGAGGCGGCTGCCGGAATCTCCCACCTGGGTGTCGAGTCCCTCCGGGCAGGAACGGATCCAGTCCCCCAGCATCACCTGATCCAGTGCTTCCAGAAGCTGTTCGTCCGCGGCGTCCGGGGCGGCCATCCGCAGATTGTCCCGGACGGTACCGGCAAAAAGGCTTACGGTCTGAGGCACCATGATGATATGACGGCGCAGTTCTTCCGGGGTCATGGAGATATAGTCTTTTCCTTCCAGAAGAATCCGGCCCGAAGCGGGATCGTAAAAACGCATCAGCATGCCGGCCACGGTGCTTTTTCCACAGCCGGAAAGGCCCGCCAGGGCAGTGACGCTGTTTTTGGGAATGTCAAAGGAGATATCCGTAAGAGCGGCAGCCCGCCCCTCATAGGCATAGGAAACATGCTCCAGGCGGATGCCCCGAAAGGGCTCTTTTTCTGCCGGCAGATCCGGATTCCAGGGACGGCTGGTGTCGATGGAGAGAAGCTGCTCCACTTTTTCCGCCGCGGCCACACCGGCCAGCGCGGAGTGGGTGGCGTTCATCAGCTGCCGGAAGGAGCCGAAAAAGCTGTAGGAGAGCATCAGCGCCATCAGCGCGGCGGAGAAAGAAATACTTCCCGCAGCCAGCTGACAAAAGGCAGTGACAGCAGCCAGCACCACGCAGCCGTAGATCATGCCGTCCGTGAACAGGAAGGAAGTGAAATTCACCCGCATCACATCCATGATTTTGTTGTTGAACCGGTCCGCCTTGTCCTGCAGCACTTCCGTCCGGCGTTCATCCTGATGGAACAGCTTCAGGGTGGTCAGACCCTGGACGCTTTCCAGGTAATAGCCGGTGAGATCCTCCATGGACTGCCAGTAATCCGTCTTCAGCGATTCAATGTGCTTCCGGAACAGATTGTTGGCGGGAAGCAGGATCAGCGACACTGCCAGCAGCACCAGAGCGGTGGGCAGAGAACTGTCCTTTAACTGGAAGAACAGATAAAAAGGAGCAATCACACAGTAAATCAGTCCCGGAAGATATTTGCTGTAATAAATCTGCATGGATTCCACCCCGTCTACGGAAGAGGTGATGGCGGAAACGGGCCCGATTTTCTCAATATTTCCCACATCCAGCTCCAGCGCTTTGGAGAAAATACCGGTTCGCAGCGACTGACGGGCTTTGGCCGTGCAGCGGTATTCCGCCTCCCCGGTGAGCAGATCCGCCGCCAGGATGACGGCCGCTGCCATAAGCGCCGAGGCAATGGCTGATCCGGCTTCTGCCAGTGTCATGGCGGGAGAGGTCAGATCTCCCAGAAATCCGGAAACCGTCCGGGCAAAAGATGCAGTGCCCACCAACGTAAGAAGACGGCACAGAACAATGGCTCCCATCCATCCCCACAAACCCCGCGCCATGCGGATCAGAGTTTTGTTCATTAAAAGCATATGTTATCTCCCTTCGCTTGTTTTTGATATTAGTTGAAACTAACCAATGTTCCGTGCAAAGGGCTGAAATCAGCCCTTTACACTAACGATATCTTTCCGTTCTGCCAGTTCGCTGATCAGATCCGGTTTGTTGCATGAGGGCGGAAGAAGCAGCTCCAGTTCAATTTTAGTCTGCTCCCGGTTCGCCTTGCTGACCTTCAGCCCGGTGATATGTATTCCCTTCTCCAGAAAATACTGCTCCAACTGCTGGACACTGACGCGTTTGCTGTCCCCGATGATTTTCAGGTTGGCATAATAGGATTCGCGTCCCAGAAACCCGATTTTATGGAGAAGCACCTGCAGAAGCACCAGAATCATGCCTCCGGATACAGCGATAAAATACTGGCCGGCGCCCGTGGCCATGCCCACACCTGCGGTAGCCCAGATTCCCGCCGCAGTGGTGAGACCGCTGACGGAGTTGTTGTGCCGCACAAAAATAATGCCCGCCCCCAGAAAGCCCACGCCGCTGACAATCTGCGCCGCGATCCGTGAGGCGTCGTAGTCAGCCACATCGGAGAATCCATATTTGGATACCACCATCATCAGCGCCGCCCCGAAGGCTACCACCGCATGGGTGCGGACGCCTGCCATCTTGTTACGGTTTTTTCGTTCAAAGCCGATGGCACAGCCCAAAATACCTGCCAGAAGAATCCTCAGCACCAGCTCACACTGTGGCAGGATTTGCTGTGCAAGTGAGGTAAGAAAGTTCATAACTGTCTTCCTGCCTTTCTGAAAAATATGGACGATTATCTATATCATAGCAGATTCCCCTTTGATTACAAGGGAAAATATACAACTTTACATCTCTCTGTACCGGGTGGGCGTGCAGCGCATTCGTTCCCGGAATACTTTGGCATAATAGGCGGAGGTGGAAAATCCCACCCGCCCGGCGATTTCCGTCACCGGCAGGTCCGTCTCCCGCAGAAGGGGCAGGCTTTTTTCAATCCGAAAGGAAATCAGATAGTCGAACAGGGATTCCTTCATATGCTTTTTGAAAAACCTGCAACATTCGCTCTGACAGATGCTGGCCTGAGCCGCGATATCCTCCAGGGTGATTTTTTCGCTGTAATGCTGCTGGATATATTCCAGAATTTTCCGCAGGCGATCCATGTGGCGCAGCGTGGAGGCGGGACTCTGAACATTCTGAAAATCACCGTGTTCCCAGAGCACATTCCAGATGGACAGCAGGTCAATCTGCAGAAGGAGCTCATAATTTTGAGGGGGTTTTCGCGACAGCAGGAAAATGTTTTTCAGCTGTGTGAGAATTTCCAGCTGCCAGGGGGAGGAAGGAGAAAGCCGCAGCCCCGGTATGGCCGGATTTTCCGTGATTTTCTCCACATATTTGGTCTGCAGCACGCTGCCCTCATAGCCGCATAGAAAACGGGGATGAAAGGTTACTGAAATATAGCTGCAGTCATCGCCTCTCGCATCCGGAAAGCCGGTATGCATGGTGTTGGAATTGCAGAAAAGACCGTCGCCGGCGCTCAGATGATAAACCGTCTCATTGAGCTGGTAGCACATTTCCCCTGACAGCACCAGCGTCAGTTCCACCTCCCGGTGCCAGTGCCAGAGAAAGCTGTTTTTTTCGTACCGGGAAAGCTGCTCCTGGCTGACATTGACGGGAAATCCGTACGTTCCGTGGGCTTTTACCTCTTTTTTGTTGGGATCTAGCTGTAACTGCATGGAATACCTCAAAATATTGATAATAGATGCAAAAATAATTGTTGTAACTGTCTTATGATCTCATTATAATCATAAAAAAAGAAAAGTCAACGAGAGGAGAAGGGATATGAAAGCAACGGAGGTTAAGGAACTGGTAAAGCATGTGAAAAATGAAAAAATGGTACAGCTTTTCACCCAGATGTATGGAGAGAGCCGGGTGGAGGAAAACGCGAAGCGGTATGAGATGGTGGCGGAAGGTTTCGTAAAGGAGTTCGGCGATAAAGAGTTTGAATTCTTCTCTGCTCCCGGAAGAACGGAGATCGGCGGAAACCATACGGATCACAACCATGGAAAGATTCTGGCTGGCAGCGTACATCTGGACTGCGTGGCAGCCGCAGCGCCCAACGGCACCAATACGGTGAAGCTGATCAGTGAGACGTATCATCAGTACCTGACGGTGGATCTGGATCACCTGGAGCCCATGGAGAAAACCACAGGGACAGAGCCGCTGCTGAGAGGCATTTTCGCGGGCCTGAAAAACCGCGGCATGAAGGTGGAAGGCTTTGACGCTTATGTGACCAGTAACGTGATCGGCGGCGCGGGCGTCAGCTCCTCCGCATCCTTTGAGATGCTGGTGTGCGTGATGGTGGATTATCTGTTCAACGGCGGAAAGCGGGACATGGTTACCTATGCCAAAGCGGGACAGTATGCGGAGAACAAATACTGGATGAAAGGCTCCGGCCTGCTGGATCAGCTGGCCTGTGCCGTGGGAGGCATCATCACCATTGATTTCGCGGACATTGAAAATCCCAGCATCCGGGAGGTAAACTGCAATTTCGATGAGCTGGGCTACGATCTGGTGATCGTAAATACCGGAAAAGGCCATGCGGATCTGTCGGCGGAATATTCCGCGGTTCCCAATGAGATGAAGGCGGTTGCCCGGTATTTCGGAAAAGAAGTGCTGCAGCAGGTGGATGAGGACGCTGTCATTGAAAATGTTCAGGCCATCCGCAAGGCGGCCGGTGACCGGGCGGTGCTGAGAGCGTTCCATTTCTTTGAGGAGAACAAACGGGTGGACGCACAGGTGAAGGCGCTGGAAGAGAAGGATTTTGACACCTTCTTCCGGAAAGTCACCGAGTCCGGAGATTCCTCCTGGAAATGGCTGCAGAACTGCTACTGCAACGAGACCCCTGAGGAGCAGTCCATCACGGTGGCGCTGGCTCTCACCAAACTGTATCTGGATAAAATCGGCTGCGGCGTCTGCCGCGTACACGGCGGCGGATTTGCCGGTGTTATCGCCGCCTTCCTTCCGAAAGATAAAACGGCAGGATACGCCGAATACATCGACAAGGCGCTGGGAGAGGGATCCGCTTATGTAATGCATATCCGCCCGCAGGGCGCTATCCGGGTAGAACTGTAATACCGGAAATATACCGGAAAGAACGCTTCGTGAACTTTCCGGTGCTTTAAAAACTTTTATAAAAAACCCGGGCTGTACAGAAGGGCTGCCGGCATCAGGCCGCGGAAATCGCGGCCTGTGTGCATACGGCTGCGGCAAGGAAGGC